>NZ_JASTTJ010000012.1:0-243470 GCF_032248645.1 Streptomyces zaehneri | reverse complement strand
TGGCGTTGATTTTTGGCACGCTGTTGAGTTCTCAAGGAACGGACGCTTCCTTTGTACTCACCCGAGAGACTCTCTCAGGCTTTCCTCCGGGCGCTTCCCTTCGGTCTTGCGTTTCCGACTCTATCAGATCTTTTCTCGACCCGATTTCCTCGGTGCTTTCCAGGTTCTCGCTTTCGCGTTTCCCTTTCCGGCGGTTCCGACTCTATCAGATCCTTTTCTTGATCCGATTCCCTGTCGGCGGGATTGTCCTGGGCTTTGGGCTTTCGCCCGTCGACCTTTCGACATTCACTATGTTAGCCGGTTCCCTCCGCAACTCATAATCGAGTTCCGCCGGGTTCGAATTCAGGCATGCGGACATGACGAATTCGCTCCCGCTGAGGGCGTCGTAGGTAGTGGGTTGGCCGCTTCCGACGTCCGGCGAATGCCGTACCCGGTTCAGCGGCTCGGGCCACGTTACGCGCAGGCCAACAGCGAGTCAACTTCGGCGACGCCTGGGGGCGTGGGCCCGGTAAGGGCTCACCGTCGGGTCGTCGGCGACCCAGTACCGCCAGGGGTGGACCGCTCCATCGCCGGAGACTCCGGTGCGCGGGCCGCTGCGTACCTGGTCGGAGGTGACCGGGGTGCCGGTCAGGATCTTCAGAGGGGTGTCCCCCGTGGCGCAGGCGTCCGTGCCGTCGAGGGCTCGGTCCACATCCAGGGCAGTGGCCAGGCGGGCGGGTCCTTTGGCCAGTTCCTTGTCATTTCGGGCCGAGAGTCGACGTTTGCGGGCCGACTCGGCGCCCTCGACGATCTCGCCTGCGCGGAGCAGGACGGCACTGGCCGTGCCGTCCGGACCGCAGACGAGGTTCATGCAGTGCCACATGCCGTAGGTGAAGTAGACGTACACATGTCCGGGCGGACCGAACATCACGCCGTTGCGGGCCGTGGGGCCGCGATAGGCGTGGGAGCCCGGGTCGTTCGGGCCGTCGTAGGCCTCGACCTCCGTGAGGCGCAGGATGATCGGACCGTCGGGGGTCGTACGGACGAGGTGCCGGCCGAGCAGATCCCGGGCCACCTCCAGGACAGGGCGGTCGAAGAAGGTCCTGGGGAGGGGCGTACGGTCGGGGGTCGCGATCATGCTCTCCGAGCGTAGTGCAGACGCGTGGGTGCGTCGGGGTGGTCAGCGGGCATCCGCCTTGCCAGGGTGTGGGGCACGGAACCGGCCGCGCCGGGATCGCGTATGTAGGGGTCGAGGGATCCCGTAAGAAGAAGGTCGTAGAGGGAGAGACATGGCGTTCAAGAAGCTGCTCGCGAGTCTGGGGGCCGGCGGGGCTTCGGTCGAGACGGTGCTGACCGAGGTCAACGTCGTTCCGGGCGGTGTCGTGCAGGGTGAGGTGCGGATCCAGGGCGGGTCCGTCAACCAGCAGATCGAGGGGCTCTCGGTCGGGCTTCAGGCCAAGGTCGAGGTCGAGAACGGCGACCAGGAGTACAAGCAGGACATCGAGTTCACGAAGCTGCGGCTCGGGGGTGCCTTCGAGCTCCAGGCCGGTGCCGTGCACGCGGTGCCGTTCGGGCTCGAGATCCCGTGGGAGACGCCGGTCACGACGATCGACGGTCAGACGCTGCGCGGCATGAACATCGGTGTGACCACCGAGCTGGAGATCGCTCGCGCCGTGGACTCCGGTGACCTGGACCCGATCAACGTGCACCCGCTGCCGGCGCAGAAGGCGATCCTGGACGCCTTCATCCAGCTGGGCTTCCGCTTCAAGAACGCGGACCTGGAGCGCGGGCACATCCGCGGTACGCGGCAGAAGCTGCCGTTCTACCAGGAGATCGAGTTCTACCCGCCGTCGCAGTACCGGGGGCTGAACCAGGTCGAGCTGAGCTTCGTGGCCGACGAGCACACGATGGACGTCGTGCTGGAGATGGACAAGAAGCCGGGGCTGTTCAGCGAGGGCAGTGACACCTTCCGCTCGTTCCAGGTGGGTCTGCACGACTACCAGGGAACCGACTGGACGGCGTACCTCAACCAGTGGCTGTCCGAGGTGGGCAGCAAGCGCAACTGGTTCTGACACACACAGAGAGGGCCCGGAGTGCCGTACGGCGTTCCGGGCCCTCTGTGCGTCCGCGCGGGGTGTGGAGGTCGTAGGCTCCGAAGGGAGTGCTTGCCGATCGATCAGGAGGTGTCGAAGTGACCGAGCCGAAGAGGCGGCCGCTGCCCCACGATTTCCATCCGCCGGTTCCGTCGTTCACGGTCACGAGCGAGGATGTCGCGGAGGGGGCGACGCTCAAGGACGCCCAGGTCCATGCGGCGGGGAACACCTCGCCCCAGCTGCGGTGGGAGGGTTTCCCGTCCGGGGCCAAGAGTTTCGCCGTGACCTGCTACGACCCCGATGCGCCGACGGGCAGCGGGTTCTGGCACTGGGTCCTGTTCGACATCCCGGCCTCGGTGACCGAGCTGCCGGCGGGTGCGGGCGGCGGCAAGTTCGAGGGGCTGCCCGAGGGCGCCGTACACGCGCGCAACGACTACGGCGGCAAGGAGTTCGGAGGGGCCGCGCCGCCGCCGGGGGACGGGCCGCACCGGTACGTCTTCACGGTGTACGCGGTGGACCAGGAGAAGCTCGGTCCGGATGCCGATGCCTCGCCCGCCGTCGTGGGCTTCAATCTGCGGTTCCACGCGATCGCCCGCGCTCAGCTGATCGGTGAGTACGAGGTTCCCGCGGAGGGATGAGTCAGCTCATCGTTCTTTGAACGTTTGCCCGCCTCTGGTCTTGGAAGTGATCAGAGGCGGGCATTTTTGTTGCCGGGGGGCGGGGGTCACCTCCCGTGGAGCAGCAGATATTGCGTTGTCCATCTCGGCGTGCCCGGCCAGAGTTGATCCCAGCCCGCCAGGGGGTGGGCCGGTGCACACAGGAGGTGGGCTGGTATGCGGGACACGCTGGTACTGAACGCGAGCTTCGAGCCGCTGTCGACGGTGACGTTGAACCGAGCCGTCGTTCTGGTGCTTCAGGACAAGGCCGTCGTCGAGCAGGCCCACCCCGAACTGCGGATGCGCGGAGCCGAGGTCGACATCCCGGCGCCTCGTGTGATCAGGCTGTGCAGGTACGTACGGGTGCCCTTCCGAAGACAAGCTCCTTGGTCGAGGCGGGGTGTGCTGATAAGGGACCGGCACCGCTGCGCGTACTGCGGTCGACGGGCGACGACCGTGGACCACGTGGTGCCGCGGGCGCAGGGGGGTCAGGACGTGTGGCTGAACACCGTCGCCTCGTGCGCGGAGGACAATCACCGCAAAGCGGACCGGACTCCGGAGCAGGCGCAGATGCCGTTGCTGCGGCAGCCGTTCGAGCCGACGCCGGCGGACGCGATGCTGCTGGCCCTGGGGCAGGACGACCTGGCCGCGCTGCCGGAGTGGCTGACCATGGACGCGGCGTAGTCCGTGTCCGGACACGACCGGGGCCCACCTTCGCTCGGAAGGTGGGCCCCGGTCGTGTGTCCGCGGGTCAGTCGTCCGCGGGTCAGTCGATCGACGGCTTCTCGCGGCGCTCCGAGCCTCCACCGTTGCCGGAGTTGTTGCCGCCCGAATTGCCGCCGAAGTTACCGAAGTTGCCCATGGCGCCGGACAACCCCTTGAGAGCGTCGCCGATTTCGCTGGGGACGATCCAGAGCTTGTTGGCGTCGCCTTCGGCGATCTTCGGAAGCATCTGGAGGTACTGGTAGGAGAGGAGCTTCTGGTCCGGGTCGCCGGCGTGGATGGCCTCGAAGACCGTACGCACGGCCTGGGCCTCGCCCTCGGCGCGCAGGGCGGCCGCCTTGGCCTCACCCTCGGCTCGCAGGATCTGGGACTGCTTCTCGCCCTCGGCGGTGAGGATGGCTGCCTGGCGCGTGCCTTCGGCGGTGAGGATCGCGGCGCGCTTGTCACGGTCGGCGCGCATCTGCTTCTCCATCGAGTCCTGGATGGAGGTCGGGGGCTCGATGGCCTTCAGTTCCACGCGGTTGACGCGGATGCCCCACTTGCCGGTCGCCTCGTCGAGGACTCCGCGCAGCGCCGCGTTGATCTCCTCGCGGGAGGTCAGGGTCCGCTCGAGGTCCATGCCGCCGATGATGTTGCGGAGCGTGGTGACGGTGAGCTGCTCGATCGCCTGGATGTAGCTGGCCACCTCGTAGGTCGCGGCCCGGGCGTCGGTCACCTGGTAGTAGATGACGGTGTCGATGTTCACGACCAGGTTGTCCTGGGTGATCACCGGCTGCGGCGGGAACGGCACGACCTGTTCGCGCAGGTCGATGCGGTTGCGGATGGTGTCTATGAACGGGACGACGATGTTGAGGCCCGCGTTGAGTGTCCGCGTGTAGCGGCCGAACCGCTCCACGATCGCGGCACTCGCCTGCGGGATGACCTGGATCGTCTTGATCAGGGCGATGAAGACCAACACCACCAGAATGACCAGGACGATGATGACCGGTTCCATCGCGGCTCCCCGTACCTTTCTCCGCCTCGGCGCTTTCGGAAGATCTTATGCCTGTTGAAGATCTTGCTGGACGAGTGTGACAGACCGTCGTGCGGCTCGTGAGGTGTTCTGTTCACTTACGTCGTGCGGGAGTTGCGCAGGGTCAGATGACGATCGCCGTGGCCCCCTCGATGTCCACGACATCGACTTCCTGCCCCACGTCGTAGGCGCGGTCGGTGTCGAGGGAGCGGGCCGACCAGATCTCTCCGGCGAGTTTGATGCGGCCGCCCGAGCCGTCGACGCGTTCCAGCACGACGGCCTGTTTGCCCTTCAACGCGTCGATGCCGGTGGCGAGTTGGGGACGCTGCTTGGCGTGCCGGGTCGCGATCGGGCGTACTACGGCGATCAGTGCGACGGAGACGACGATGAAGACGAGCACCTGGGCGACGGCTCCGAAGCCGAGGCCTGCCACGACGGCGGCGGCCACCGCGCCGACCGCGAACATGCCGAACTCGGGCATCGCGGTCACCACGAGCGGGATTCCGAGCGCTGCCGCGCCGACGAGCCACCACACCCATGCGTCGATGTCGTTCACACCGTCATGGTAGGGCCGCACGTCCTGTCGGGGACAGGGCGCACAGGGAGCGGTCAGGACATCGGCAGGCCCTGCGCCGTCCAGCGGTCGCCGACCTGTTCCACGACGAGCGGGAGGCCGAAGCAGAGGGAGAGGTTGCGGGAGGTGAGCTCCAGCTCGACCGGGCCCGCGGCGAGGACCTTGCCCTGGCGGATCATGAGGACGTGGGTGAAGCCGGGGGCGATCTCCTCGACGTGGTGGGTCACCATGATCATCGAGGGGGCGATGGGGTCGCGCGCGAGGCGGCCGAGCCGGCGTACGAGGTCCTCGCGGCCGCCGAGGTCCAGGCCGGCGGCGGGCTCGTCGAGGAGCAGCAGCTCGGGGTCGGTCATCAGGGCGCGGGCGATCAGGGTGCGCTTGCGCTCGCCCTCGGAGAGCGTGCCGAACTTGCGGTCCAGGTAGTCGCTCATGCCGAGGCGGTCGAGGAAGGCGCGGGCGCGCTGCTCGTCGACGTCCTCGTACTCCTCCTGCCAGCCGGCCGTCATGCCGTACGCGGCGGTCAGCACCGTCTGGAGGACGGTCTGGCGCTTGGGGAGCTTGTCGGCGAGGGCGATGCCGGCCATGCCGACGCGGGGGCGCAGCTCGAAGACGTCGGTGCCGGGGCTGCCGAGGGTCTCGCCGAGGATGGAGACGGTGCCGGCGCTGGGGAAGAGGTAGGTGGAGGCGATGTTCAGGAGGGTCGTCTTGCCGGCCCCGTTGGGACCGAGGATGACCCAGCGCTCGCCCTCCTTGACCGACCAGGAGACCTGGTCCACCAGAGCCCGGCCCTCACGGACCACGGATACGTCCTGAAGCTCCAGAACATCGCTCATGAGCGCGTTGTCTCCCCTTGCTGTGTGGCCGGTCGGTTGTCGCGGGCGCCTGTGGCTCGGACCGCCCCGCGTGGGTGGGCGCGGCCTCTCCGGGAAAATCTACGCCACCGGTCGGGCGGCCCGATCCATCGGTCCGGTCCTTAGGGTGGAGGCATGCTCTCGGAACCGCGCTCTGGTCGCCTTGCCGCTTGGGGAAATGCCCTGTTGGCCGGAATTGTCTCGCCGGACGACGCCGTGCTCGCCATCGTCGGCGAGGACGCCGTGCACCGGGTGGAGGGGCTGCCCGGCGAGTCGGCGCCCGTCGGACTCACGCTCGCGCTGGGGCGGCTGCGGACGCTCGGCGTGAACGGGCTGCGGGTGGCGTTGCCCGCGCCGGGACATCCGCTGGGACTGAGCGGGCCGCCGGAGTTCAACACGCGGGCGCTGGAGGCGGAGGAGGCCGTGGTCTGTCACGGCGCCGGGTACGGGCTGGTGCCGGAGGTGTACGAGGCCGGGCCCGATGGTGATGTGCATGTCGAGGTCGTGTGGCACTGCCTGCCGGTGCGGGAGGCTCCACCGGCCGATGTGCCGTCGCTGGGCGAGGCGGAGCGGGAGCTCGCCGAGGCGCTGCGGGACGCCACGACGGTGCTGGCGCGACTGGACCTGGCGGGATCGGGGCCGGTGGCGGAGGCGGCGATCGACGCGTACCGGGCTCGGGCCGAACGGGGGCGGGAGGTCCTGGCGCCGGGGTACCCGCCGCGGGCGGTGCGGGTGCTGGAGCTGGCGCAGCGGGTGGGGCTGCTGGTGTCCCTCGCCTATGAGAACGGACCCGGGGGTGCGGTCAGCTCCGCGGAGATGGCGGTGCGTGCGGAGGCATTGCGGCCGGTCGAGCGGACGGGGCGGCGGGCGCAGGTCGCCGCGTACAACTCCGTGGTGGAGGAGCGGGAGCGGGGAGTCCGGTGAGCGTCGCTGCTCGGGTGGCCCTGGTTGGTGTGAACCTCCGGGGGCTGTGCCCCCGGGCCCCCCTTCGGCCCTGAAGGGGTCTCGTCCTCGAACGCCGGACGGGCTGGATCGCCGGGAAGCGTTGACTTGGTCACGGCATGCAGAGGGGCCCAGGCGTCGTCTGTGACGCGTGGGCCCCTCTGTGGTGCGGCTGCGAGATTCAGTCGTTGATGCAGGTGTTGGCGAACGCCGGGTTCAGCACGCCGACCACGTTGATCGTGTTGCCGCAGACGTTGACCGGGATGTGGACCGGCACCTGGACGACGTTGCCCGAGACGACGCCCGGCGACTTCACGGCCGCGCCTTCCGCACCCGCGTCGGCGACGGCGGCACCGGCCGAGGCGCCCGCGGCGATACCCGCGACGGTGAGAGCCACAGCAGCCTTCTTGGCGATGTTCATGAGAAGCGTTCCTCCTGCGTTTGCGTGTCCGACCCGGCCGCGGGTCGGACACTGCCCAACGGGAAAGTGATCGGGAACGATGCGGGGCCCGCCCGGAAGACACCTCGTTCGGATCATTGGAGCGACAAACAGACCGGCCTCTCCCGGTGGGGGCCGAGGGAGGCCGGGGGTCACCCCGGTGCGGGCGGGACCTCAGTGGTTGAGACCGAGGTTGCCGAACGCCGGGTTCAGCACGCCGATGACGTTCACGCTGTTGCCGACCACGTTGACCGGGACGTGCACCGGGGCCTGGACGAGATCGCCCGAGACGACGCCCGGCGAGCCCTTGGCCTCGCCGAGAGCGGTGGCGCCGTCGGTGGCGGAGGCCATGCCGGCACCCGCGGCCATCAGACCGCCGGCCACCATCGTCACGGCCGCTGCCTTCTTCAGGTTCTTCACTTCTGACCCCTCCTGGTGATTGCCGCGGCAATCGCCGCGGCACGCACTGGAGAACGGCGGCGGGCCACGAAGGATGCGCCATTCGGGGGACATTCCCACGACGGTATGAATCTCGGATCGGAAGTTAACCTTCCGCGTCGCCCCACCGGAGCGTCCCGCGACACTCCGGTGGTGCGCCGGAGCGGGTCTCAGCGGGTCTCAGCGGGTCACGCCATGGCGCACGGCCCACAGCGCGGCCTGGGTGCGGTCCGCGAGGTCGAGCTTCATCAGGATGTTCGAGACGTGTGTCTTGACGGTCTTCTCGGAGAGGACCAGGGCCCGGGCGATCTCGCGGTTGGAACGGCCGTCCGCGATCAGACCGAGCACCTCGCGCTCGCGTTCCGTGAGCGCGCCGCCTCTGCCCTGGCCCGAGGTGCCCTCGTCCTGGGAGAGGAGTGCGCCGGCGACCTCCGGCTGGAGCAGGATGTGGCCGGCGTGGACCGAGCGGATGGCGCCGGCGAGGGCGTCGGGGTCCACGTCCTTGTAGACGTACCCGGCGGCGCCCGCGCGCAGGGCCGGGACCACCGTGCGCTGTTCGGTGAAGCTGGTGACGATCAGCACGCGCGCGGGGTTGGCGAGGTCGCGGAGTCTGCGGAGGGCCTCGACGCCGTCCATGCCGGGCATCTTGACGTCCATCAGGACGACGTCGGGCTTCAACTCCTCGGCGAGGGCGACTCCTTCGGCGCCGTCCGCGGCCTCGCCGACGACCTCGATGTCGTCCTGCACCTCCAGGAAGGTGCGCAGGCCCCGGCGGACGACCTGGTGGTCGTCGACGAGCAGCACCTTGATTGCGTCAGCCACCGGGAGCCTCCATCTCGATCGTGGTGCCCTTGCCGGGCGCCGATTCCACCGTGAGCGTGCCACCGACCCCGCTCGCCCGGTCCCGCATCGACACCAGCCCGAGGTGGCGGCCGGCCCGGCGGACCGTCGTCGGGTCGAAGCCGCCGCCGTCGTCCGTGACGCGCAGGACCGTGCCCGGGCCGCGCTTGCCGAGGGTCACCTCGACGCGCTGTGCCCCGGAGTGGCGCAGCGCGTTGTGCAGAGCCTCCTGGGCGACCCGCAGCAGGGCCTCCTCCTGCGCGGCGGGAAGCGCGCGGACGCCCTGACTGGTGAAGGTCACGCGCGCGGCGTGGGCGCGGTCGAGGACCTGGATGTGGGTGCGGAGGGTGGCGACGAGGCCGTCCTCGTCGAGGGCTGCGGGGCGCAACTCCACCACGGCGGCCCGCAGTTCGTCGGCGGCCTCCGCGGCGAGCGCCGCGACCTGTTGCAGTTCGCCCTTCGCGCGCGCGGGGTCGCGGTCGACGAGGGCGGTGGCGGCCTGGGCCGTCAGACGCAGGGAGAACAGCTTCTGGCTGACCGCGTCGTGCAGTTCGTGGGCCAGCCGGGAGCGCTCCTCGGCGATCGTCAGTTCACGGCTGCGCTCGTACAGGCGGGCGTTGGTGAGGGCTATCGCGGCGTGCTGGGCGAGGATCGCGAGCAGTTCCTCGTCGTCCTCGGTGAAGCCGCAGCCGCCCTGGGGCCTGGCGCAGTTCTTGTTGGCCAGGAACAGGGCGCCGAGGACCTCGTCGCCGTCCTGGACGGGCAGGCCCAGGAAGTCGGACATCTCGGGGTGGGCGGACGGCCAGCCCTCGAAGCGCGGGTCCTTGCGGACGTCGGCGAGGCGCTGGGGCCGGGCTTCCTGGAGCATCGCCGCCAGGATGCCGTGCTGGCGGGGCAGCGGCCCGATGGCCTTCCACTGCTCCTCGCCGACGCCGTCGACGACGAACTGGGCGAAGCCGCCGTGGTCGTCGGGGACGCCGAGGGCGGCGTACTGCGCGTCCAGCAGTTCGCGGGCGGAGGCGACGATCGTCTTGAGGACGTCGCGGACCTCGAGGTGCCTGCTCATGGCCAGCAGCGCGGAACTCACCGCGGCGAGGCCGGACCGGGGGCCTTGACTCATGTCCTCACGGTACCGGCGGGGTGTGACAGCGCGGATCGGACCTGTGACGGCCACGGACCGGGGCGTAAGACCTAGGTCGGAGGTCCCCGGTACCGCGGCCTAGGGCGAGGGGACCGGGTGCCCGGGCGTACGACGAAGGGCCCCTCCGGCTTGCGTCCCGCGTCCGAGGCGGGGCCGGGGGGCCGGTTCCTACGTTGGGATCACCGCCGACGGAGGCGGATCGGACGAGGGGACGGTTGTCATGCCGGTTGCGATCATCACGGGTGCGTCGAAGGGGCTGGGGCGGGCGCTGGCCGAGGCGCTCGCCGCACGCGGCTGGGATCTGGTGCTCGACGCCAGAACCGCGGAGGTGCTGAAGGTGACGGCGGCGGCCGTGGCGGCGCACGGGACCCGGGTCGAGGCCCGTGCGGGGGACGTCACGGATGCGGCGCACCGGGCCGAGCTGGTGGCGGCCGCCTGGCGGTTCGGGGGCTGCGACCTGCTGGTGAACAACGCGAGCGCGCTGGGCGCCGAGCCGCTGGTGCGGCTGGCCGAGCTGCCCCTGGACGGGCTGCGGCGGGCGCTGGAGGTGAACGTGGTGGCGGCGCTGGGGCTGGTCCAGGAGGCGCTGCCGCTGCTGCACGGGGCGCGGGCGGGCGCGGTGATCACCGTCAGCTCGGACGCGGCGGCCGAGGCGTACGAGACGTGGGGCGGCTACGGGGCGTCCAAGGCGGCCCTGGACCATCTCGCGGCGGTGCTCGGTGCGGAGGAGCCGGAGCTGCGGGTGTGGGCGGTGGACCCCGGGGACATGGCCACGGACCTGTATACGGCGGCCGTACCGGAAGACGACGGCCCGCGGCCGGATCCGGCCGGGGTGGCGCCGGCCTTCCTGCGGCTGCTGGACGAACGCCCGGCGAGCGGGCGATACGGGGCTCAGGCCCTGCTGGAGGGACGGCGATGACGCTGGCGCTGGGGGTGCCGCCGCACGAGCGCAGGCGAGGGTGGGGGAAGGTGCCGCGGGAGCTGTCGGCTCGGGTCCCGGCCGAGCAGCGCGCGCCGGGCCGGGACCGGGACGACGTGCGGCTGCTGGTGTCGCGGGGGACGCAGGCGACGCATCACGCCTTCCGGGAGCTGCCGTGTCTGCTGCGGGCCGGGGACCTGCTCGTGGTGAACACCTCGCCGACGCTGGCGGCGGCCGTGGACGGGCGGGTCGGGCACGCGCGCGTGGTGGTGCACTTCTCCACGCGCGGTGACGACGGACGGTGGGCCGTGGAGCTGCGGGAGCCGGACGGGAAGGGCACCACCCGCGCGCGTGCGGGTGGGCCCGCGGGGACCGAGGTGGAACTGGCCGGGGATGTGCGGCTGACGCTTGAGGAGCCGCTGAGCCCGGGGAGCGGACGGCTGTGGTGGGCGCGGGTGTCCCCCGTCGGCACGGTGCCCGGGCTGCTGCGGGAGCACGGGCGGCCCATCCGCTACTCCTATACGGAGCGGGATCAGCCGCTGTCGGTCTACCAGACGGTGTTCGCTTTGCCGTCGGCCGACGGGTCGGGCAGTGCGGAGATGCCGAGTGCGGCGCGGCCTTTCACCGCGGGGCTGGTGACGGAGCTGGTGAGCCGGGGGGTGCAGTTCGCGCCGGTCATCCTGCACACCGGGGTCGCCTCGGCGGAGGTGCACGAGCCGCCGTACCCGGAGCGGTTCGTGGTGCCGGAGGCGTCGGCGCGGCTGATCAACGCGGCGCGGGCCGGGAACGGGCGGGTGATCGCCGTCGGGACGACCGCGGTACGGGCCGTGGAGTCGGCGGCCGGGGCGGACGGGGTCGTACGCGCGCGTGCGGGATGGACGGATCTCGTGGTCACTCCCGCGCGCGGGGTGCGGGTGGTGGACGGGCTGCTGACCGGGCTGCACGAGCCGGAGGCCTCGCATCTGCTGATGCTGGAGGCGGTGGCGGGGCGGGCCGCGATCAGCCGTGGCTACGAGGAGGCGCTGGGCGGGCGCTACCTGTGGCACGAGTTCGGGGACGTGCACCTCGTCCTCCCGGAGGAGAACGCTGACGCAGAGCATTGCTCGGGCAACTACCAGTGAGGACAGGGTGGGGGCCGTGTGAGCCCGCACATAGGGCGCGGATCACGTACTACGGGCAATAGGAGATAAAGGGGACGCGGTGAACGGGGCAGATGGTTCCATCTGTCCCGATTTGCCCTTCCCTGATCCACTATCGGGGATCGTACGTCACACCTTTGCCTGCCCTTTTTGCGGCCGCTAACAATGGCTCTCGTCGCTCAGCGCCGTGGGTTCTCCCCCGGCGGCGCCCGTGCCGAAAAGCACCCGCTGTCCGCCGTCGGACGAAGAGAGCGACCTCCGCGCTATTCGAAGAGGTCCATCCGCATGCCCAAGAACACTCGCAAGATCGCGATCGCCGGTGCCGCCACGCTCGGTGCCGCTGCCCTCGCCTTCTCCGTGGTGCCGGCCGACGCGCAGACGACCACTACGGACGCCGTCTCCTCGGCCCGGGTCGCCTACAGCTCAGTGCCGGTGCAGGCCGTCAAGGCCAGCGTGACCGACCAGCTGGCCACGACGAGCGTGAAGGTCGACGCCATCGAGGCCAAGAAGAAGGCCGCCGCGGCCGCCGCCGCCAAGAAGAAGGCAGCCGCCGAGGCCGCCGCCAAGGCAGCGGCAGCGAAGAAGAAGGCCGCCGCGGCGGCCGCCGCCAAGAAGGCAGCCGCCGCACGCGAGGCCAAGGAGGCCGCGAGCCGGTCCGCCCAGCGTGTCGTGGTCAAGAAGGCCGCCACCAAGAGCTACGCCAACAACCTCGACGGCTGGATCAAGCACTCCCTGGACATCATGAAGTCCAAGGGCATCCCGGGCTCCTACAGCGGTCTGCACCGCAACATCATCCGGGAGTCCTCGGGCAACCCGAAGGCGATCAACAACTGGGACATCAACGCCGTCAACGGCATCCCGTCCAAGGGCCTGCTGCAGGTGATCCCGCCGACCTTCGCCGCGTACCACGTCGCCGGGACGTCCTGGAACATCTACGACCCGGTCGCCAACATCACCGCCGCCGCGAACTACGCGGCCGACAAGTACGGCACGATCGACAACGTCGACAGCGCGTACTGAGCCATCTCCGTACGCCGATGGGCGGCACCCACGGTACGGGGTGCCGCCCATCGGCGTACTGCGGCAGCGACTACTTGCGCATGACCTCGGGCTCGTGGCGGCGCAGGAAGCGGGCCACGAAGAAGCCGCAGATCACGCCGAGGACGATCAACGCGACCATGTCCAGGCCCCAGGCGCCGACGGTGTGCTCCCACAGCGGGTCCGTCTCGCCGCCGTCCTTGGGCGGGCTGATCTTGTTGAAGTCCAGCGTGGCACCCGCGGCGGCGACCGCCCAGCGCGAGGGCATCAGGTACGAGAACTCGTTGACGCCGACCGCGCCGTTCAGGGTGAACAGGCAGCCGGTGAACACGACCTGGATGATCGCGAACATGACCAGCAGCGGCATGGTCTTCTCGGCCGTCTTCACCAGCGACGAGATGACCAGGCCGAACATCATCGAGGTGAAGCCCAGCGCCATGATCGGGATGGACAGCTCGATCATGGTGGCGCTGCCGAGGACCAGGCCCTCGGTCGGGATCTCCCGGCTCGCGAAGCCGATCACGCCGACCAGCAGGCCCTGGAGCACGGTGACCACGCCGAGCACGAACACCTTCGACATCAGGTACGCGGACCGGGACAGACCGGTGGCGCGTTCCCGCTCGTAGATGACGCGTTCCTTGATGAGCTCGCGGACCGAGTTGGCCGCGCCCGCGAAGCAGGCGCCGACCGCGAGGATCAGCAGGACGGTGGTGGCCGTGCCGTTGGGGATGATCCGGCCGGTCTTCGGGTTGACCGGGTTGGGCAGCAGACTGTTCCCGGAGTCGATCAGCAGGCTCACCGCGCCGAGGACGGCCGGCAGGATCACCGTCAGGGCCAGGAAGCCCTTGTCGGAGGCGATCACCGAGACATAGCGGCGCACCAGTGTGACGAACTGGGACGTCCAGCCCTGCGGCTTCGGCGGCTTCATCGCCTGCATCGGCGGCATCTGTACGGACTGCGGCGCGATGGCGTCGATGTCCGCGGCGTACATCTGGTAGTGCTGCGAGCCCTTCCAGCGGCCCGCCCAGTCGTAGTCGCGGTAGTTCTCGAAGGCGGAGAAGACGTCGGCCCAGGTGTCGTAGCCGAAGAAGTTCAGCGCCTCCTCGGGCGGGCCGAAGTAGGCGACGGCACCGCCCGGCGCCATCACGAGCAGCTTGTCGCAGATCGCGAGTTCGGCCACCGAGTGCGTGACGACCAGGACCGTGCGGCCGTCGTCGGCGAGGCCGCGCAGCAACTGCATGACATCGCGGTCCATGCCCGGGTCGAGGCCGGAGGTCGGCTCGTCCAGGAAGATCAGCGACGGCTTGGTGAGGAGCTCCAGGGCCACCGAGACGCGCTTGCGCTGGCCACCGGAGAGGGAGGTGATCTTCTTCTCTTTGTGGATGTCGAGCTTCAGCTCGCGCAGCACCTCGTCGATCCGGGCGTCGCGCTCGGCGGCCGTGGTGTCGGCCGGGAAACGGAGCTTGGCCGCGTACTTGAGGGCCCTCTTGACGGTCAGTTCCTTGTGCAGGATGTCGTCCTGCGGAACCAGACCGATGCGCTGGCGCAGCTCGGCGAACTGCTTGTACAGGTTCCGGTTGTCGTAGAGGACGTCGCCCTGGTTGGCCGGGCGGTAGCCCGTCAGCGCCTTGAGCAGGGTCGACTTGCCGGAACCGGAGGGGCCGATGACCGCGATCAGGGACTTCTCCGGGACGCCGAAGGAGACGTCCTTGAGGATCTGCTTGCCGCCGTCGACCGTGACGGTCAGATGGCGGGCCGAGAAGGAGACCTCGCCGGTGTCGACGAACTCCTCGAGCCGGTCGCCGACGATCCGGAACGTCGAGTGGCCGACGCCCACGATGTCGGTGGGCCCCAGCTGGACCGAGCCGCCCTTGGGGATCGGCTGGCCGTTGACGTAGGTGCCGTTGTGCGAGCCGAGGTCGCGGATCTCCATGCGGCCGTCGGGCGTCGAGTGGAACTCGGCGTGGTTCCGCGAGACCTGGAGGTCGGAGACGACCAGCTCGTTCTCCAGGGCACGGCCGATGCGCATCACGCGGCCGAGGGAGAACTGGTGGAACGTGGTCGGGCTGCGGTCTCCGTAGACCGGCGGCGCCCCCGCGCCTCCACCGGGCACCCTCTGCACGTACGGCTCGCTCGGCCCCTGCTGTTGCGGGACGTGCGGCGCGCCCTGCTGCGGCGGCTGCCATCCGGCCTGCGGCGCCTGCTGCGGCGGCGCCTGCTGGGCCCAGCCCGGGTTCGCGGCCTGCGCGGCGTACGGCTGCCGGGGCTGCGCGGCGGGCGCCTGAGCGCCCGAGAGGTTCACGCGCGGCCCGTCGGTCGCGTTGCCCAGGTGCAGCGCCGAGCCGGGGCCGATCTCCAGCTGATGGATCCGCTGCCCCTGCGCGAACGTGCCGTTGGTGCTCCCGTGGTCCTCGACGACCCAACTGCGCCCGTTGAAGCTGACCGTGGCGTGGCGCCAGGAGACCCTGGCGTCGTCGAGGACGATGTCGCCCTGCGGATCACGTCCGAGGGTGTATGGCCTGGACGGATCCAGCGTCCAGGTGCGTCCGTTCAATTCCAGTACGAGTTCCGGCACTCCAGCCCCACTGAGTTGTCCCCCGAGTTAGCCCCATCAACGGGGAGTCTAGGGATGTCGAACATCGGGGGGAACTATTTCAGTAGCGGCCCCCTGACCGAAAGTCGGGCCTTGTGAAGAGCGTGCGCGAGCGTATCGGCCGTTCCCGTTGACGGGGTTGAAACCGGGCCGGAGAGTGGTAAAGGCACGCGAGGGGGGCGGAAGCGGCGATCTTCGCCGCCGCGCGCCGCGGATCGGGGGGTCTGCATGAGTGCCGGTACGGGTGTCGAGGGCAGTGCGAGCGCGGCGCGCGGCAGGGGCGTGCCGTGGATCGACGTGCTGCTGGCCGCCGTCGCGGCGGTGAGCTGGGCGTTGATCGGGATGGCCGGGACGGCGGCGCTGGGGCTGCATCTCCTGGAGGCGGACTCCGCGGGCTCGTTGGGCCCGATGACGGCCGCGGTGGTGGCCCTCGCCGCCGGGGGATCGGTGACTCCGTCGGGCGATGTGTCCGCTTTCGGGCTCACGGGCGCGGAGGCGAACACGGCCATCGAGATCACGCCATTGGGGGTGAGCCTGGTGGGCGCGCTGCTGCTGTCGTGGTTCTTCCTGCGGTCCCTGCGGACGGCGGGAGTCGTGATCGCCCCGGCCGAACTCCTCGCGCGCGTCGGGGCGGTGGTCGCCCTGTACGTGGTGATGCTCGGCGGACTGGCCTGGGCGGGGCACGACGTCATCACGCTCGACGGGGGTGCGCTGGGGCTGGACGATCTGCCCGGCGCCGGTGGGGGCGGTGGCGGCGGCCTGGAGATCCCCGGTCTCGGGGACATCGGCGGACTGCTGCCCGACCGGCTCGGCGACCTCGTCGACGCGAAGGCCGCGGTCGGCTTCACCGTCGACACGGCGCCCACGCTGCTCGGCGGCCTCGGCTGGTCCCTCGGCATCCTGCTGATCGCGTTGCTGGCCTCGCGCCGGACGCCGCTGCCGGGCGGCTGGGAGGCGGTGCACCGGGTGGTGCGGCCGGCGGTGTCCGCCGTCGTGACCGTGCTGCTGGTGGCCGTGGCGGCCGGGTTCGCCGCGGCGGCGTACGCGGCGATCGGCGACGACCATCCCCGGCGCATCGCGGGAGCGGCGCTGCTCGGCGCGCCGAACGGGGTCTGGCTGGGCATCCCGATCGGCCTGTTCGTCCCCTGGGACGGAAGGGCGACGGGCGCGCTGACGAGCGTCCTCCCGGCCCCGCTGGACGAGCTGCTGGGCGTCGGCACCGAGCAGTCGGTGACGCTGGGACGCCTCGCGGAGCTGGACGGACGGGTGTGGCTGCTCGGCGTGGCGGCGGCGCTGACGATGCTGCTGGCGGGGGTGCTGACGGCGGTGCGGACCCCTGTGGGGCCGGCGGGGTCTCCGCAGGGCGCGAGGGCCGGGGCGGGGGCAGGTTCCGAGGGCCGGCGCGGGGCCGGTGCGGCGGGGTTCGCCGGGCGCTGCGCCGTGCGGCTGGGGGCGGCGACCGCCGTCGCGTTGCCGTTGATCGCCTGGTTGACGAACGTGTCCGTGGACGCCTCGCTGTCCGTGCTGGGGTTCGACGCCTTCGGGGCCGGGATCGAGCTGCACGGGCACCTCGGAGCGGCGTTGCCGCTGGGTGCCGGGTGGGGCGCGGGGGCGGGGGCCGCCGGTGCGCTGCTGGCGTGGGCCATGGGGGCCGCGGGGCGGCGGGCGGCGCCACTGGCACGGAGTGACCCGCGGGGCGCCGCGGGCCCCGGCGAGGCAGGCGGGCCTTCGGGCTACCCGGACGACCGGGCCGGGCCGTACGCGCCGGGTGCGCCCTCGTACCGGCCGCCGAATCCGGCGACCAATCCCTATCTGCGGGTTCCAAAGGAGTTGCGGGAGTCGCGGGACGCGGGGCCGCAGCAGGTTCGGCCCGAGCGGGCCAGGGGCGACAGGAGCGGGCAGTCGAGGCCCTACGAGAGCTCCCGGCGGGCCGAGCCCCCCTCGGGCGGCGGGCGGCCGCCCGCCGGGCCGCCGGAGGCTGACGACGTCTACGGCGCTCCGACCGTGGTCCGGCCGATCGGGCCGGCTCCCCGTACACCGCGGCGGCCTCCCGGGCCGCGGCCCGGTGAGTGGCCGTCGCCCGGACCGGACGAGGGTCCGCCGCCGCCTCCGCCCCCTCCTCCAGCTCCTCCGAGGGGCCCCAGGCCGCCTGGCGGACCGCGGTGAGGGGCCGGGGCCGGAACACCCGCAAAACGCCCGCAGCCGATTCTTGTGGCGCACGCCACCTCACCGACATCCACTGTTCCCCGTCCGTCAGGCGGACCTCGAGGGCGCGCGGCACTGGGTGCCGGATACGGTGGGTACACCATGAGCGCTTTGCAGACTTCGTCCTCTGACGTCCCCACGCTCCTTGTCAAGATCTTCGGCAAGGACAGGCCGGGTATCACGGCCGGCCTTTTCGACACCCTCGCCGCCTTCTCCGTCGACGTGGTCGACATCGAGCAGGTCGTCACCCGAGGCCGGATGGTGCTGTGCGCGCTCGTGACCGAGCCGCCGACCGGCTTCGAGGGGGAACTGCGGTCCACGGTCCACAGCTGGGCCGAGTCGATGAAGATGCAGGCCGAGATCATCTCCGGCATCGGTGACAACCGGCCGCGCGGCCTCGGCCGGTCCCTGGTCACCGTGCTCGGGCATCCGCTCACCGCGGAGGCCACGGCGGCGGTGGCAGCGAAGATCACGAAGGCCGGCGGGAACATCGACCGCATCTTCCGGCTCGCCAAGTACCCCGTCACCGCCGTCGAGTTCGCCGTCTCCGGTGCGGAGACGGCGCCCCTGCGCACCGCTCTGGTCACGGGTGCGGCAGCGCTGGGGGTGGACGTCGCGGTGGTGGACGCGGGCCTGTACCGGCGGGCCCAGCGGCTCGTCGTGATGGACGTCGACTCCACCCTGATCCAGGACGAGGTGATCGAGCTCTTCGCCGCGCACGCCGGCTGCGAGGACGAGGTCGCCGAGGTGACGGCGGCCGCGATGCGTGGTGAGCTCGACTTCGAGCAGTCCCTGCACGCGCGCGTGGCGCTGCTGGCGGGACTGGACGCGTCGGTCGTGGACAAGGTGCGCGCCGAGGTCCGGCTGACGCCGGGTGCGCGCACGCTGATCCGGACGCTGAAGCGGCTCGGCTACCAGGTGGGGGTCGTCTCCGGCGGCTTCACCCAGGTCACCGACGACCTTCAGGAGCGGCTCGGGCTGGACTTCGCGCAGGCCAACACGCTGGAGATCGTCGACGGCAGGCTGACGGGCCGGGTCACCGGCGAGATCGTGGACCGTGCCGGCAAGGCACGGCTGCTGCGCCGGTTCGCCGCCGAGGCGGGCGTGCCGCTCTCGCAGACCGTGGCGATCGGTGACGGCGCCAACGACCTCGACATGCTCAACGCGGCCGGTCTCGGGGTCGCCTTCAACGCGAAGCCGGTGGTGCGCGAGGCGGCGCACACGGCGGTGAACGTGCCGTTCCTGGACACCGTCCTGTATCTGCTCGGCATCACCCGTGAAGAGGTCGAGGCCGCGGAGACGCACGACGAGCAGTAGCCGCGCACTGGCGTGGCGCAGGCACAGGGGCGCCGACGCGGGGACGCACGGGTGCCCCGACGGACGGAGAGGGCCCGGCACCATCACGGTGCCGGGCCCTCGCGCGTGCCGGGTGGGTCACTCGGAGGGCGCCCAGTAGTCGAGCAGCGTGGCCACGCCGGGCTCCAAGGACTTCCAGGGGCCGTCGAAGGAGACGACGGCGAAGGCGGCGGCCGGGAACCCGCGGCGGCGCATCCGCTCGCCGGCGTCGCCGTCGCTCCGGCCGGAGAGGATGTCGGCGAGACCCTGGATGCCCGGGTTGTGGCCGACCAGGACGACGTCACGCACGTCGTCGGGTGTTTCGTTGAGCAGGGCGATCAGCTCACCGGGCGAGGCTTCGTAGATCCGCTCCTCGTAGACGGTTTTCGGCCGCTGTGGGAACTCATGGACGGCGAGCTTCCACGTCTCGCGGGTGCGGGTCGCGGTGGAGCAGACGGCCAGGTCGATGGGGATACCGCTGTCGACCAGCTTGCGCCCGGCGACGGCGGCGTCCTTACGACCCCGCTCAGCGAGCGGACGCTCATGGTCGGTCACCTGCGGCCAGTCGGCTTTCGCATGGCGGAAGAGGACGATCCTGCGGGGTTCTTCGACGCTCATGAGTCCCAGCTTCGCATGAAACAGGCCACGGGGCGCAGGGAGTTGACATGCGGCTTCACCAGCGGTCCTGAGGTCCGCCCTAGCGGGTGACCAGCTGTTGCACGCGCTCGACGAGGTGGGTGATCGCCGGGTCGCCGGTGGCCGCGTGGGCGTCGGCGGGGTTCAGTATCAGCACCAGCAGGGTGACGAAGGCGAGCGTCGGGAGCGCGAGGGCCCACCAGGGCAGCCAGGTGTCGACGCCGCCCGAGGTGGCCGGGTGGGGCCGGGTGTGCGTAGGGGCCGACATGGGTGCCTCCGCTGTCTTCGAGTGGTCCGTGGACCTTGGCAGGTGGTCCGCGTCCTGCGGCCACACCTCGAAGTTACGGAATCGGCTGCCCTCAACCCATCCGGTGATCCACCCACTTGACCCTGACCCTCACCCCCTAGGGGACAGGGGGGTTAACCCCACCCCGGCCACTCGGACGGGATCGCGGGGACGGGATCGCGGCAGGGCCGATGCGGCCGGCCGTCACGGCCGGCCGTCACCTCTGGGTCGTCACGTCTGGGCAGTCACGGCCGGGCCGTCAGGGCGAGGCGATGGTCGCGATGACGGCGATGACGACGAAGATGGCGAAGAACGAGCCGAAGACGATCAGCATCTTCTTCTGACCGTTCTGGGGGTTCGGGTCGAGCACTGGCATACGGCAAGTCTCGCACCCCGCGTCCTCCGCGGTCCCGCCGGGGTCAGCGGGCGGCCTCCTCCTCCACCGTGCGGTCCCGGCCGGCCAGGACGCCCACGACCGTCTGCGGGACCATGAGGGCCGCCATGAGCGCGAGGGGCAGGCCCCAGCCGCCGCTGTGCTGGTAGAGCACCCCCACCAGGAGCGGGCCGGGGATGGAGATCAGATAGCCGGCGCTCTGCGCGAACGCCGACAGCTGCGCCGCCCCCGCGCCGGTCCCGGCCCGCATCCCGACCATCGTGAGGGCCAGCGGGAAGGCGCAGTTGGCGATGCCGAGCAGCAGGGCCCAGACCCAGGCGCCGCCGGCCGGCGCGAGGTACAGGCCGGCGTATCCGACGAGGCCGCAGCCGCCGAGCGCGAGCACGATGGGGCCCTGGTGCGGCAGCCGGGTGGCGACGCGCGGGATGACGAAGGCCAGCGGCACGCCCATCGCCATCGTCACGGCGAGCAGCAGCCCGGCCGTGCTCGCGGGCACCCCGGCGTCCCGGAAGATCTGCGGCATCCAGCCCATGGTGATGTACGCGGCGGTGGCCTGGAGACCGAAGAAGACGGCGAGCGCCCACGCGGTACGGCTGCGGGTGATGCGCAGCGGGGCGGCCGACGGCCGCGGCACGCGCGCGTGGACCCGCGGGGCGGGCCGCGGTCCCCGCTCCTGCCGCTCGCCCTCCGTACGCGCTCCGCCCGGTGCCGTCCCGCGGTGCCGTGCGAGCGGCAGCCAGGGCAGGACGGCAGCCGCCGCGAGGCCCGCCCAGAGCGCGAGGCCGGTCTGCCAACTGCCGCCCAGCGCCTCGGTCATGGGCACGGTGATCGCGGCGGCGGCGGAGGTGCCGAGGGCGAGGGCCATCGAGTACAGGCCGGTCATGGTGCCGACCCGGTCGGGGAAGTGACGCTTGACGATGACCGGCATCAGGACGTTGCTGACGGCGATGCCCATGAGGGCGAGGGCACTGGCGGCGAGGAACCCCGCCGTGCCGCCCGTGTAGGGGCGCAGGAGCAGCCCCGCCGTGATGGCGACCATGCCGGCGCACACCACCGCTCCCGGCCCGAAGCGGCGGGCGAGACGGGGTGCCATGACGCCGAAGACGGCGAAGCAGAGCGGGGGCACGGAGGTGAGGAGCCCGGCCACGCTGCCGCTCATGCCGAGCCCGTCGCGCACCTCTTCGAGGAGGGCGCCGAGGCTCGTGATGGCGGGCCGGAGGTTGAGGGCGGCCAGCACGATGCCGACGACGAGCAGCCGTGTGCCCCAGTCCCACGCGCGGGGGGCCGTTCGCGGGGGCTCGCCCGCGGCCGAGGTGCGGGTGGTCGGGGGTGTCGTCGTCCGGGTCTGCTCGCTAACCATGCCGACCATCATAGAATCATAGGATGATTGGTTGTCCATGCTCGAGTTCCCCTCGGCGGCCCCACCCGTGCGAAGGTGTGCCATGCCCCTGAGCCATCCCCGCCGCTCGGCGCTGTCCGAGCAGGTCATCGCCGCACTGCGCACCCAGATCACCTCGGGCGAGTGGCCGGTCGGCGCGCGCATCCCCACGGAGCCCGAACTGGTCGAGCAGCTGGGCGTCGCCCGCAACACGGTCCGTGAGGCCGTCAGGGCGCTCGCGCACAACGGGCTGCTGGACATCCGGCAGGGCTCGGGCACCTACGTCGTGGCGACCAGTGAACTGGCGGGCGTGATGCACCGCCGCTTCGCCGACGCCGACCCCGGCCACATCGCCGAGCTGCGCGCCACGCTGGAGTCGAGCGCGGCGAAGCTGGCGGCCGCACGGCGCACGGAGAAGGACCTCAAGCAGCTGGACGCGCTCCTCCTGCGGCGCGAGGAGGCCTGGGACTCGGGCGACACGGAGGCGTTCGTGACGGCGGACTCGACCTTCCACCTGGCGGTGGTGGCGGCCTCCCACAACGACGTCATGAGCGCGATGTACGCGGACCTCGGCGAGGTGCTGCGCGACTGGCTGCGCGAGGACGTCGGCGCGGAGCTGACGCCGGAGACGTACATGGACCACACGCGGCTGGTGGACGCGATCCGCGCGGGTGACGCGGAGGCCGCCGCCGTCGAGGCGGCCGGCTATCCCCTGCTGTGCCGGCCCGGCCGGTTCACGGCTTCTGGTGGCTGACCCAGGCCGAGCGGACCTCCTTCCAGCAACGGCCGGTGAGCCGTACGGTCTGGGCGGGGCCCGCGTCGGCGGGGGTGCCGTCGGTGTCGAGATCCCACCAGCGGTCGCACTCGATGTGCAGACGGACGCGGTCGGTGTCGGCGTAGGGGTTGTGGCAGTAGGCGACGACTCGGGAGCCGCGGATCTCGGTGCGGCACTCCGCGCCGAACGGCTCCTCGGGTGCGGCGGCGGCCTGCCGGGCCGGCACGCGCGCGTGGGACAGCGCGTCGTACGGCAGCGACAGGACGAGACAGACGGCGACGGTCACTGGGGCCAGGCTGCGAGACAGGCGCACAAGGGGACCTCCTCGGCCGTGCTGGGGAGGAAAGCGCGGTAAGGAACCCGCACTTCAGAGTGCCTTGCAGGGGCACTCCCCCGCCCGGCCGGATGGGCCGAACGGGTGACGCCCCGCTCCCCCGCGCGCGAGCGGGGGAACGGGGCGTCGACGGCGTGTCGGTGATCAGGCTCCGATGGCGTGCAGGCCACCGTCGACGTGCACGATCTCGCCCGTGGTCTTCGGGAACCAGTCGCTCAGCAGGGCGACCACACCGCGGCCGGCCGGGCCGGGGTCGTTGAGGTCCCACTCCAGCGGGGAACGGTCGTCCCACACGGACGCCAGCTCGGAGAAGCCCGGGATGGACTTGGCCGCCATGGAACCGATGGGCCCGGCGGAGACCAGGTTGCAGCGGATGTTCTGCTTGCCCAGGTCACGCGCCATGTAGCGGCTGGTGGCCTCCAGGGCCGCCTTGGCGGGGCCCATCCAGTCGTACTGCGGCCAGGCGAACGAGGCGTCGAAGGTGAGGCCGACGACCGAGCCGCCGTTCTGCATCAGCGGCAGACAGGCCATCGTGAGTGACTTCAGGGAGAACGCCGAGACGTGCATGGCCGTGGCGACCGACTCGAACGGCGTGTTGAGGAAGTTGCCGCCCATGGCGTCCTGCGGCGCGAAGCCGATGGAGTGCACGACGCCGTCGAGACCGCCGAGCTCCTCGCCGACGATGTCGGCCAGCCGGCCGAGGTGCTCGTCGTTCGTCACGTCGAGCTCGATGACCTTGGTGGGCTTCGGCAGCTTCTTGGCGATGCGCTCGGTCAGCGTGGGCCGCGGGAACGCGGTCAGGATGATCTCGGCACCCTGCTCCTGGGCCAGCTTGGCGGTGTGGAAGGCGATGGAGGACTCCAGCAGCACGCCGGTGATCAGGACGCGCTTGCCCTCGAGAATTCCGCTCATGGTGATCAGTGACCCATTCCCAGTCCGCCGTCAACGGGAATGACGGCTCCAGTGATGTACGAGGCGTCGTCCGAGGCGAGGAACCGCACCGTCGCGGCGATCTCCTCCGGCTGCGCGTACCGGCCGAGCGGGACCTGCGAGACGATGCCCGCGCGCTGCTCGTCGGTGAGCACCTTGGTCATGTCGGTGTCGACGAAGCCGGGCGCGACGACGTTGAAGGTGATGTTGCGCGATCCCAGCTCACGGGCGAGGGAACGCGCGAAGCCGACCAGGGCGGCCTTGGAGGCGGCGTAGTTCGCCTGCCCGGCGGAGCCGAGCAGACCCACGACCGAGGAGATCAGGACGACACGGCCCTTCTTGGCGCGCAGCATGGCGCGGTTCGCGCGCTTGACCACGCGGAAGGTGCCCGTGAGGTTGGTGTCGATGACCGAGGTGAAGTCCTCCTCGGTCATGCGCATCAGGAGCTGGTCCTTGGTGACGCCGGCGTTGGCGATCAGAACCTCCACGGGGCCGTGCTCGGCCTCGATCTCCTTGTAGGCCTGCTCCACCTGCTCGGAGTCGGTGATGTCGCACTTGACCGCGAAGAAGCCGGCCGGTGGCTCGCCCGAGCGGTACGTGATCGCGACGTTGTCGCCGGCATCGGCGAACGCGCGGGCGATGGCGAGGCCGATGCCCCGGTTTCCTCCGGTGACGAGAACCGAGCGGCTCAACGGATCACCCTTTCGATTGGGGTCTGACGCACCCGCCCGGAACACGGAACGGCAGGTGGCTTCCCTCGAAACCTATCGGTCTGCCTCGTCCGACGGACATTCGGGCACCGACAGTGGCTCACCGGACTGGCTGTGGGGTCTCTACAGAAAGTTTGCGGAAGCGGGGCGGAAACGTGTGGTCCGGGGCTGCCGGGCGCGACATGATCGAGGCCTTCACACGTGACGACACCAGGGAGAGACGTAGGTGCCCCACAGCATCGATGAAAGTTTCACGGCCCTACCCCTACGCGCCCTCGCCGACGCCGCTCTCGCACGCGCGCGTGCGCTGGGGGCGGAGCACGCGGACTTCCGGTTCGAGCGGGTGCGCAGCGCCTCCTGGCGGCTGCGGGACGCCAAGCCCTCCGGGTCCTCCGACACGACCGACCTCGGATACGCGGTGCGGGTGGTGCACGGCGGCACGTGGGGCTTCGCGTCCGGCGTGGACCTCACGATGGACGCCGCGGCCCGGGTCGCCTCGCAGGCCGTGGCGATGGCCAAGCTCTCCGCGCAGGTGATCAAGGCGGCCGGTTCGGACGAGAGGGTCGAACTGGCCGACGAGCCGGTGCACGCCGACAGGACGTGGATCTCGTCCTACGAGATCGACCCGTTCACCGTGCCGGACGAGGAGAAGGCGGCGCTGCTCGCGGACTGGAGCGCGCGGCTGCTGGCGGCGAACGGGATCAACCACGTGGACGCCTCGCTGCTCACCGTCCACGAGAACAAGTTCTACGCCGACACGGCCGGGACGGTGACCACCCAGCAGCGGGTGCGGCTGCACCCGGCGCTGACCGCGGTGTCGGTCGACGAGTCGAGCGGCGAGTTCGACTCGATGCGCACGATCGCGCCGCCGGCCGGGCGCGGCTGGGAGTACCTCACGGGCACCGGGTGGGACTGGGACGACGAGCTCGACCGGATCCCGGAGCTGCTCGCCGAGAAGATGCGGGCGCCGAGCGTCGAGCCGGGACTGTACGACCTGGTCGTCGACCCGTCGAACCTGTGGCTGACCATCCACGAGTCCATCGGGCACGCCACCGAGTTGGACCGGGCCCTCGGCTACGAGGCCGCCTACGCCGGCACCTCCTTCGCCACCTTCGACCAGCTCGGCAAGCTGCGCTACGGCTCGGACCTGATGAACGTCACGGGTGACCGCACCGCCGAGCACGGCCTGGCGACCGTCGGCTACGACGACGAGGGCGTCGAGGGCCAGTCCTGGGACCTCGTGAAGGACGGCACGCTCGTCGGCTACCAGCTGGACCGGCGGATCGCGAAGCTGACCGGCTTCGAGCGGTCCAACGGGTGCGCCTTCGCCGACTCCCCCGGCCATGTCCCGGTGCAGCGCATGGCCAACGTGTCGTTGCGGCCGGATCCGGCCGGGATGTCGACCGAGGGGCTCATCGGCAGCGTCGACCGGGGCATCTACGTCGTCGGCGACCGGTCCTGGTCCATCGACATGCAGCGCTACAACTTCCAGTTCACCGGTCAGCGGTTCTTCCGGATCGAGAACGGGCGGATCACCGGCCAGCTGCGGGACGTGGCCTATCAGGCGACGACCACCGACTTCTGGGGGTCGATGGCGGCGGTCGGCGGCCCGCAGACGTACGTCCTCGGCGGCGCCTTCAACTGCGGCAAGGCCCAGCCGGGCCAGGTCGCGGCGGTGTCGCACGGCTGCCCGTCGGCCCTCTTCAAGGGCGTCAACATTCTGAACACCACGCAGGAGGCCGGTCGATGAGCGCGGGCACCAACAAGGGGCAGCAGCCGCACGAGATCGTCGAGCGCGCCCTCGAGCTGTCGCGGGCCGACGGCTGTGTCGTGATCGCCGACGAACAGTCGACGGCGAACCTGCGCTGGGCGGGCAACGCGCTCACGACCAACGGCGTCACGCGCGGGCGCACGCTCACCGTGATCGCCACGGTCGACGGCAAGGAGGGCACCGCCTCCGGTGTCGTCTCGCGGGCCGCCGTCACCAAGGACGAGCTGGAGCCCCTGGTCCGCGCCGCCGAGGCCGCCGCGCGGGGCGCGGCTCCCGCCGAGGACGCGCAGCCGCTGGTCGCCGACGTCGCCCGGTCCCCCGAGTTCACCGAGGCGCCCGCGGAGACCTCGTCGGCGGTCTTCGCCGACTTCGCACCCGCCCTGGGCGAGGCGTTCGCACGCGCGCGTGCGGGCGGTCGCGAGCTGTACGGGTTCGCCAACCACGAGCTCGTCTCGACGTACCTGGGCACGTCGACCGGGCTGCGGCTGCGGCACGACCAGCCGACCGGGACGCTGGAACTCAACGCCAAGTCCCCGGACCGGACCCGCTCGGCGTGGGCCGGTCGCTCGACCCGGGACTTCAAGGACGTCGACCCGGCGGCGCTCGACGCCGAACTGGCCGTACGGCTGGGCTGGGCGGAGCGGCGGATCGAGCTGCCCGCCGGGCGGTACGAGACGCTGCTGCCGCCGACCGCGGTGGCCGACCTGATGATCTACCAGCTGTGGTCGGCTTCGGGCCGGGACGCCACCGAGGGCCGGACGGTGTTCTCCCAGCCCGGCGGCGGCACCCGGATCGGGGAGAAGCTGTCCGACCTGCCGCTGACCCTGCGCAGCGACCCGAACGAGCCGGGCCTGGAGTCGCCGCCGTTCGTCATCGCGCACTCCTCCGGCGGCGACCAGTCGGTCTTCGACAACGGCCTGCCCGTGCGGCCCACCGAGTGGATCTCCGCGGGCGAGCTGAACCGCCTGACGACCACCCGGCACAGCGCGGCCCTGACCGGCCTGCCGGTGGCGCCCGGGGCCGACAACCTGATCCTGGACGGCGGCGAGGACCGCTCCCTGGAGGAGATGGTCGCGGCCACCGGACGCGGGCTGCTGCTGACCTGCCTGTGGTACATCCGCGAGGTCGACCCGGCGACCCTGCTCCTCACCGGCCTGACCCGGGACGGCGTCTACCTGGTGGAGAACGGCGAGGTCGTCGGCGAGGTGAACAACTTCCGGTTCAACGAGTCGCCGGTCGGCCTGCTCGGGCGGGCGACCGAGGCGGGACGCACGGAAAAGACGCTGCCCCGGGAGTGGAGCGACTGGTTCACTAGGGCTGCGATGCCCGCGCTGAGGGTGCCGGACTTCAATATGAGCTCTGTCAGTCAGGGCGTATAACCTCGTAGCCGGTGGTCGCTCGACCGCCCGAACACAGTCTGAAGATCATCAAGGAGATATGAGAACCGTGACGGACATCGTCGACGAACTGCAGTGGCGCGGGCTGATCGCCCTCTCCACTGACGAGGACGCATTGCGCAAGGCGTTCGCGGACGGTCCCGTCACGTTCTATTGCGGCTTCGACCCGACCGCGCCCAGCCTGCACCTCGGCAACCTCGTGCAGATCCTGACGATGCGCAGGATCCAGCAGGCGGGCAACCGTCCGCTGGGTCTGGTCGGGGGCGCCACCGGGCTGATCGGCGACCCGAAGCCCACCGCGGAGCGGACGCTGAACTCGCCCGAGGTCGTCGCCCAGTGGGTCGAGCGGCTGCGCGCGCAGATCGCGCCGCTGCTCGACTTCGACGGCCCGCACGCGGCGGTCATGGTCAACAACCTGGACTGGACGCAGGGCCTGTCGGCCATCGATTTCCTGCGGGACGTCGGCAAGCACTTCCGCGTCAACAAGATGATCGCCAAGGAGGCCGTCTCCCGGCGGCTCAACTCCGAGGCGGGCATCGGCTACACCGAGTTCAGCTACCAGATCCTCCAGGGGATGGACTTCCTGGAGCTGTACCGGCGGCACGGCTGCACGCTCCAGACCGGCGGCAGCGACCAATGGGGCAACCTCACCTCGGGCACCGACCTGATCCACCGGGTGGAGTCCGACGCCGTGGTGCACGCGCTGGCCACCCCGCTGATCACCAAGGCGGACGGCACCAAGTTCGGCAAGACGGAGTCCGGCACGATCTGGCTCGACCCCGAGATGACCACGCCGTACGCCTTCTACCAGTTCTGGCTGAACGCGGACGACCGGGACGTGTCGAAGTTCCTGCGCATCTTCAGCTTCAGGTCCCATGCCGAGATCGAGGAGCTGGAGCGGCAGACCGAGGAGCGTCCGCAGGCCCGGGCCGCCCAGCGCGCGCTGGCCGAGGAGCTGACGACGCTGGTGCACGGCGCCGACCAGACGGCCGCCGTGGTCGCCGCGTCCAAGGCCCTCTTCGGCCAGGGCGAGCTCGGCGAGCTCGACGACCGGACGCTGGCCGCGGCCCTCTCCGAGGTGCCGCACATCAAGGTCGCCGAGCTCGGACCGGTCGTGGACCTGTTCGCCGAGGTCGGCCTGGTGGCCAGCAAGTCCGCCGCGCGGCGGACCGTGAAGGAGGGCGGGGCCTACGTGAACAACGTCAAGGTCACCGCGGAGGACGCCGTCCCGGCGAAGGACGAGCTCATCCACGGGCGGTGGCTGGTGCTGCGGCGTGGGAAGAAGAACCTGGCCGCGGTCGAGGTCACCGACGTCTGAGGGGCGCGGTTGCGCTTCGCGGATTGCGCGTAGGGGGTGCGCCGTAGGGGTGCGGGTTTCTGCCGGCCGCGGCTTTCGTCGTGGCTTGTCGCGCAGTTCCCCCGCGCCCCTCCCGGGCGCCCTGCTCAGGCGCGGGTCTTCCTCTTGCCCAGCGTCGCCATGTAGAGCATGTCGCCCAGGGCGACGATGATGATCGCGGCGATCAGCTGGAACAGGTGGCGGCTCCAGTCGATGCCGGACGTCTCCTCGACCCCTGCCGCGCGGGCGATCGAGTTGCCCACGATCGCGCCCAGCATGCCGAAGATGGTGGTCAGCCAGAGCGGGCTGTGCTGCTTGCCCGGGATGATCGCCTTCGCGATCAGGCCCAGCACGAATCCCACGATGATCGCCCACAACCAGCCCATGGCTGCCTCCTCGTACGGCTCTACGTGAGCATTGCACCCAAGTCTCGGTCCGCTCGCCGTACGGCGCATGTCGGGTGCGGCCATACGCGGCACGGCGCAGAACGTTCGCCCGGGCGGCGAGTGACCCGGTCTCGAAGGCGGCGCAGTCGCGGCGTAACGTGGACGGTGTCCGGGCCCGGCTCCCCGATCGGGTGCGGGCCGGAGAGGAGCCGGGGCAAGGCCGATGCTGGCGGACGGTGGAATGTGATGCGGAAGCAGGGTGGCGGCGGCAACGTCCAGGTGTTCCGGATCACCGGTGCGCGCCAGGGACTCCAGGACGACGTACGGGGCCGGCAACGGCGGTACATCATCTCGATGTCGATCCGTACGCTCTCGGTGATCCTCGCGGCGACCTTGTGGAACGTGGAACGCCATGTGGCGATCGTGGCGTTGGTCCTGGGGGTGGTGCTCCCCTATATCTCGGTGGTGATCGCCAACGCGGGGCGGGAGAACGTGCCTTCGCTCCCCTCCACTTTCCTGACCGTGCCCGTGCGCACCATGATCGCTCCGGCGCGGGCCGAGGGTGAATCCGTGGATTCGGCGCCGGAAGAGGAGGGCTTCGCGGAACCTCTCCGGAAGGAAGCGAAGCCCGATCCGGCTGAGCGTCAGCCGTGAACAGGCCATGAGCGCACTGTGCTCCAAGCTCAGGAAGAGCTCAGATCAATCATGTTGTTCCAGTGCCGTGCGGACCGTGAGCCGTGACATACTTCGTACGCGCTCCGCATCCCCCGTCGGAGCGACGGACCGACGCCGGGCAGCTCCCCCCGTGGCTGCTCGGCGTCGCCTTTGTGTGCGTGTGGTGAGACGAATCCGTGAGTGACGAGACCCCGATCTGTTCTGCCAAGGGCTGCCGTGTCGACGCGGTGTGGGTACTGGCGTGGAACAACCCGAAGCTGCACACGCCGGAGCGGCGCAAGACGTGGCTCGCGTGCGAGGAGCACCGGGAGCATCTGTCGCAGTTCCTCGGCGTCCGGGGCTTCCTCAAGGACGTCGTCCTGCTGGCCGAGTGGGAGTCCCCGGAAGCTTCCTAGCCGCCGATCGCCGACATCGGCCTGTCCGGCTGGAGGAACGTCGGGTCGTCCAGGCCCGAGCCCGCCTTCTTGCCCCACATCGCCAGTCGCCAGATACGGGCTATCTCCTCGTCGGGCGCGCCGGAGCGCAGGGCCGCTCGCAGGTCCGTCTCCTCGCGGGCGAAGAGACAGGTGCGGACCTGGCCGTCGGCCGTGAGGCGGGTGCGGTCGCAGGCTGCGCAGAACGGGCGGGTGACGGAGGCGATGACGCCCACGCGGTGCGGGCCGCCGTCCACCAGCCACCGCTCGGCCGGGGCGGAGCCGCGCTCCCCCTCGCCCTCGGCGGTGAGGTCGAAGCGGGTGCGCAGGGAGGCCAGGATGTCGCCGGCCGTGACCATGCCGTCGCGCTTCCAGCCGTGCTGGGCGTCCAGCGGCATCTGCTCGATGAAACGCAGCTCGTAGTAGTGCTCGACGGCCCAGGCGAGGAGGTCGGGGGCCTCGTCCTCGTTCACGTCGGGCATCAGGACCGAGTTGACCTTCACCGGGGTCAGGCCTGCCTCACGGGCGGCTTCGAGGCCTTCGAGGACGTCCTTGTGACGGTCCCTGCGGGTGAGGGTCTTGAAGACGTCGGGCCGCAGGGTGTCGAGGGAGACGTTGACCCGGTCCAGGCCTGCCGCCTTGAGGGCGGTGGCGGTGCGGCGCAGGCCGATGCCGTTCGTCGTGAGGGACATCTGGGGGCGGGGTGTCAGGGCCGCGACCCGCTCGACGATGCCGACCAGGCCCGGGCGCAGCAGGGGCTCGCCTCCGGTGAAGCGGACCTCCTCGATGCCGAGTGTGGAGACCGCTATGCCGATGAGGCGGACGATCTCGTCGTCGTCGAGCAGATCGGGCTTGGCCAGCCACTGCAGGCCCTCCTCGGGCATGCAGTACGTGCAGCGCAGGTTGCACCGGTCCGTCAGCGAGACCCTCAGGTCGGTGGCCACTCGGCCGTAGGTGTCGATGAGCACGTGGGCCCCCTCCCTCGTAGCGATCGGTCTTCTTTTCCGTCCCCTGCGAGCCTACGTGACAGGGCTGACAACGACAGTGCCCGATCCCACTGGATCCTACGGAGCGGAATGCGGCCGCGTCGTAGGGATCTACGACGCGGCCGCGAGGGAGGGACGGTCAGCGGTTGCTCAGTGGGCTCCGGTGCCGGTCAGGGAGCGGACCTCCAGTTCGGCGTACTTGGCCTTGTCGGGCTCCTCCTTCGACAGCAGGGTGCCTACGACGCCCAGCAGGAAGCCGACCGGGATCGAGATGATGCCGGGGTTCTCCAGCGGGAACCAGTGGAAGTCGACGTCCGGGAACATCGAGGTGGGCTTGCCCGAGACGACCGGCGAGAACAGCACCAGACCGACCGCGGTGACCAGGCCGCCGTAGATCGACCACAGGGCTCCGGAGGTGGTGAACCGCTTCCAGAAGAGGCTGTAGAGGATCGTCGGGAGGTTGGCGGAGGCGGCGACCGCGAAGGCGAGGGCGACCAGGCCGGCGACGTTCAGGTCGCGGGCGAGGGCTCCCAGGAGGATGGAGACGGCCCCGATGCCGACGGTGGCGTAGCGGGCCGCGTTGATCTCCTGCTTCTCGGTGGCGGTGCCCTTCTTGATGACGTTGGCGTAGATGTCGTGGGCGAACGACGAGGACGACGCCAGGGTGAGGCCCGCGACGACCGCGAGGATGGTGGCGAAGGCGACCGCCGAGATGGTGGCCAGCAGGATCGCGCCCCAGTTGGAGTCCACACCGCCGAGATGGAGGGCGAGCAGGGGCGCCGCGGTGTTGCCCGCCTTGTTGGAGGCGGTGATCTCGTCCGGTTTGATCAGCGCGGCGGCGCCGAAGCCGAGGGCGAGGGTCATCAGGTAGAAGGCGCCGATCAGGCCGATGGCCCACAGGACCGACTTTCGGGCGGCCTTGGCGGTGGGCACGGTGTAGAAGCGGATCAGGATGTGCGGCAGGCCCGCGGTGCCCAGGACCAGGGCGATGCCGAGCGAGATGAAGTCCAGTTTGGTGGTGCCGGTCGCGCCGTACTTCAGGCCGGGCTCCAGGAAGGCCGCGCCCTTGCCGCTGTTGTCGGCGGCCGAGCCCAGCAGGTCGGAGAGGTTGAAGTCGAACTTCAGCAGGACCAGGAAGGTGAGCAGGAGGGCGCCGGCGATGAGCAGGACCGCCTTGACCATCTGGACCCAGGTGGTGCCCTTCATGCCGCCGATCGTCACGTAGACGATCATCAGTACGCCGACCAGGGCGACGATGCCGATCTTGCCGCTGTCGCTGGTGATGCCCAGCAGCAGGGAGACCAGGACGCCGGCGCCCGCCATCTGGGCCAGCAGATAGAAGATCGACACCACGATGGTGGAGGTGCCGGCCGCCGTGCGGACCGGGCGCTGGCGCATGCGGTACGCGAGGACGTCGCCCATCGTGTAGCGGCCGGAGTTGCGCAGTGGTTCGGCGACCAGGAGCAGGGCGACCAGCCATGCGACCAGGAAGCCGATGGAGTACAGGAAGCCATCGTAGCCGAAGAGGGCGATGGCGCCCGCGATGCCGAGGAAGGACGCGGCGGACATGTAGTCGCCGGAGACGGCGAGGCCGTTCTGGAAACCGGTGAACTGGCGGCCGCCGGCGTAGAAGTCGGCGGCGTCCTTGGTCTGGCGGCCGGCCCAGACGGTGATGACGAGGGTCGCGGCGACGAACACCGAGAACAGGATGATGATCAGCGTGCGGTGCTCGCTGGCCTCGCCTGCGGCGAGCAGGGTGTGCTGTGCGGGGCTCATGCTCCGCCCTCCATCCGGGACTTGATGGCCTCGGCCTTGGGGTCGAACCGCGCGGCGGCGGTCCGCGCGTACCACCAGGCGATGAGGAAGGTGGTGAGGAACTGGGCGAGGCCGAGGGCCATGGCCACGTTGAAGTTGCCGAAGAGCTTGGTGCCCATGAAGTCGCCCGCGTAGTTGGAAAGCAGGACGTACAGCAGGTACCAGGCGATGAAGGCGACCGTGAGCGGGAAGGCGAAGCTGCGGTAGGAGCTGCGCAGTTCACCGAACTCCGCGCTCTCCTGCACCGCGACGAACTCCTCGGGGGACGGGAGTTGGGCTGGGGATTTCGAGGGGGGCGGTGTCTCGGTGGCCACGAAGTCTCCTCGTTGCGGATGCGGGTCGGACGGCGAAGGGAGGCGAGTGTCCTCGCGCTCCCTGCCCAAGGTCACGGCGCCGCACATGGACGGGTTCAACGCGTCGGGCGGGTTTGTCGAAGTCGCCTTCGGCAGGTCATGACCAACGAGCGTGGGCCGCGTCAGGTCATGGGTCGGCAAACTCGCCGCCTGGAAGTCATTGCTGGCCGGCGAGTCAGGGAGATAGCTTCGGGCAAGCACCACCCGTCATGTACCTGCCCAAGCAGCACCTGCGCTTGGGTCAGGTCCCGTTTCCGGATGATGTGGAGACCCCATGGCTCATCTGCCTTCCAGACGCCGCCTCGCGCTCGCGGTGCCCGTCGTGCTGTCGCTGACCGCTTCCCTCGGCTTCCTGCCGACGGCGGCCTCCGCGGCGCCCGTCACGACTTCCGCCACCCAGACGGCCGATGCCGGAACCCTGGCGTACGTCGTCAACACGAAGGTGGACCACCGCACGATCGGGTCGGTGAAGAAGGCGATCGCCGCGGCCGGCGGCACCGTCGTCGCGGCGTACGACAAGATCGGCGTCCTCGTCGTCCATTCGGCGAACCCTGACTTCGGGCCGCAGATACGCGCGGTGCGCGGCGTGCAGTCGGCCGGCGCGACGCGTACCGCGCCGCTGAGCGCCGCGGGGACCACCGACGAGGGGGCCGCGCAGGTCCTCTCCAAGGCGGAGGCCGCGAAGATCGAGAAGGCGTCCGACGCGGCGGGCCAGAGCGAGCCGCTCGAGGCCGACCAGTGGGACCTGCGCGCGATCGGCGCCGACAAGGCAGCCGGGATCAACCCGGGCAGCAAGAAGGTGACCGTCGCCGTGATCGACACCGGCGTCGACGACACCCACCCGGACCTCGCGCCGAACTTCTCCGCGTCCCAGTCGGCGAACTGCGTCGGCGGCGTCGCGGACACCAGCGAGGGCGCCTGGCGCCCCTACACCGCGGACGACTACCACGGCACCCATGTCGCGGGTGAGATCGCCGCGGCCCGCAACGGCATCGGCGTGGCGGGCGTCGCGCCCGGCGTGAAGGTCGCCGGCATCAAGGTGAGCGACCCCAAGGACGGCCTCTTCTACCCGGAGAACGTCGTCTGCGCCTTCGTGTTCGCCGCCGACCACGGCGTCGAGGTCACGAACAACAGCTACTACGTCGACCCGTGGCTGTACAACTGCATGGACGACCCCGACCAGAAGGCGATCGTCGACGCGGTCAACAGGGCCCAGCTGTACGCCCAGAAGAAGGGCACGATCAACGTCGCCTCGGCGGGCAACTCCAACCACGACCTGGACTCCGACTCCCTGGTCGACGCCTCGAGCCCGGACGACTCCACGCCGGTCGAGCGGACCGTCGACCCGCACGAGTGCTTCGACGTCCCGACCCAGCTGCCCGGTGTCGTCACCGTGAGCGCGACGGGCGTCAAGGGCACCAAGTCGTACTACTCCACGTACGGCCTGGGTGCGATCGACGTCGCGGCTCCGGGCGGCGACAAGTACCAGATCCCGGACACCCCGTCCGCCAACGGCCGCATCCTGTCGACGCTGCCGAACAACACCTACGGCTTCCTCCAGGGCACCTCGATGGCGTCCCCGCACGTCGCCGGTGTGGCCGCGCTGCTGAAGTCGACCCATCCGCACGCGAGCCCGGCCCAGCTGCAGGCCCTGCTCAAGCTCCAGGCCGACAGCACGGCGTGCCCGACCGAGCCGTACGACGGCAACGGTGACGGTGTCGTGGACGCGACCTGCGTGGGCGGCAAGCGCCTCAACGGCTTCTTCGGCTTCGGCGTCGTGAACGCGCTGCGTGCCGTGAAGTAGTCGCCCGAGAGGCGGTGGGAGGGCCGGGCGGACATCCGCCCGGCCCTTCGTGCGTGTACGCGGCGTGCGGACATGCGGGTCGGCGGGTCGGCGGGTCGGCGGGTCGGCGGGTCGGCGGGTCGGCAGTGATGCATGTCGTGGCGTCTCCCGCGTGCACTCTCGACGCTTATGTTGATTGAATCAATAATGCATAGTGCAGTCATGACTGGAATCAGGTTTGCCTGGTCGGAGCTGGGCGGCGATCCCGCCCTCCTCGCGCGCGTTTCGACCGTCGTCCGGGAGGGCGCCCTACAGGCACGTCTTCCCGTACGGGAGCTGGCGCGCGCCTGTGTGGGCGTGTGCGCGCTGGCCGCCGCCGAACTGGGGGCGCGGCGGGCCGGCCTCCCCGAGGTGCCCGGGGTGCGGGTGGACGACGCTGCGGTGGCCACCGCGTTCGCCAGCGAGCGGCAGCTGCTGGTCGACGGGCGGGCGCCGGTCGCCTTCGCCCCGCTGTCACGGTTCTGGCGGACCGCCGACGGATGGGTGCGCACCCACGCCAACTATCCGCACCACCGCGCGCGGTTGCTCAGGGCGCTGGCGCTGCCGCAGGGCGCGGACGCGGCCGCCGTCGAGGCGTCGCTCGCGGAACGCTCCGCCCTGGAGGTGGAGGACGCGGTGTACGCGGCCGGGGGCCTGGCCGTCGCGTCCCGCACACCCGAGGAGTGGGCGGAGCACGAGCAGGCGGCCATGATCGCGGCTCGCCCCCTGGTGGAGCGAGGCCGGTCGGACGAGGCACGCGTGCGTACGTTCGCGCCGCTGGAGAGCGGCCCGCTGCTGCCCGCCGCCGGACTGCGCGTCCTGGACCTGACCCGGGTCCTGGCCGGGCCGGTCGCCACCCGCACGCTCGCCCTGCTGGGCGCGGACGTCCTGCGGGTCGACGCTCCCCGTCTGCCCGAGCTGCCCGACCAGCACGCCGACACGGGTTTCGGCAAGCGCTCGACGCTGCTGGACCTGACGACGGACCGGCGCACCTTCGAGGAACTGCTCGCGACGGCGGATGTCGTGGTCACCGGCTACCGGCCGGGCGCCCTGGACCGCTTCGGACTCTCCCCGCAGGCGCTGGCCGAGCGTCGGCCCGGGCTGGTCGTGGCGCAGGTGTCGGCGTGGGGCGCGTACGGGCCGTGGGGCGGGCGGCGCGGCTTCGACAGCCTGGTCCAGGTGGCCACCGGCATCGCGACCGTCGAGGGCTCCGCCGGGCGGCCGGGCGCACTGCCCGCACAGGCCCTCGACCACGGCACCGGCTATCTGCTGGCGGCGGCCGTGCTGCGGGCCCTGACCGAGCAGTCGTACGACGGCGGCAGCCGGTTCGTGAGGCCGGCGCTGGCCCGGACCGCGGGGTGGCTCACCGAGGGAGCCTGGGCGAGCGGGAGCGAGGCCCTCCACGGCGGGGGCGGCGGGCCCGTGGACATCCGAAGCGAGGGCGTCCGGATGGACGAAGGGGACGGCAAAGGGATGACCAAGGCGCGGGAACGGCAGGTGAGCGGGGGTGAAAGTGTCGATCCCGGCCGCCGGCTCGCGGAGACCGACAGCCCTCTCGGGCGGCTGCGCCACGCCCTTCCACCGGTGTCGTTCGACGGTGGGCCGGGCGACTGGGCACGCCCGCCGGGGCCTTGGGGAGCCGATCCGGCGCGCTGGCTCTGAGCCCCCGGACCATCGACTCCCGTGCCGACACCGGACCCACCTGACCGGTTCAGAATGAGTTGCCCTGTTTTGCCGGTGATGGTGAAGATCCTGGCATGGCCCTCATACGACCGACCGAAGCGACCGAATCCGTACGCCGTACCGGCCCGGGCCGGGCGGTGGCGCTGCTCGTCCTGGTGGGGCTCGCGGCCCTGATCCCGCTGCTCGGGCCCTCCGTCGCCACTCACGGCACCGGAGAGACCGCCCCCGCGTACTCCGGCGTGGTCGCGCTGCTGCGGGTGCTCGTGTTCGCGGCGCTGTGCGTGCAGGTGGGCGAGCTGTTCGCGGCCGGTCTCACCCGGTGGGTGCCCGGCGCCCCGCCCGGCCGGCCGGTCGGCTGGGCGCCGTACGCCGCGGTCGTGGGGTTCTCGGCCGCGGCGGCCGCAGGTGAGCTGGCACCGCACGGCCACGGCTCACGGGGCGGCGTTCTCGCGCTGCTGGAGGCGGTCGCGTTCGCCGTGGCGGGGCTGTGCGCGCTCACGCGCCGGCCGAACCGTCAGGCGTGGCCGCTCGCGGCGGTGATCCTGGCGGAGGCGCTGCGCGCGCACCCGCCGACCGAGTCCACTCCGCTGATCGGCTCCGGGCTGACCGTGGCGCATCTGACGTGCTCGGCACTGTGGGCGGGCGGTCTGCTGAACGTGCTCCGCATGCTGCGGGGGTGGGGTGACACCAAGGCGGGCGCCGCGCTGCTGGGGCTCTACGCGCGCGTGGCGGCCGTTCTGTTCGCCGGGGTCACCACGACCGGGCTGTGCAGTTCACTGCGCCGGATGCCGTCGGAGGCGGTGCTCGACCAGTTGACGACGACGGCGTACGGGCGCGTGCTGGTCGCCAAGGTGCTCGTCGTGGGCGCGGTCGCCCTGCTCGCCCTGTGGGCGCGGACCCGGCTGCGCCAGGCCCCCGACCCGCTGGCCGCCTGTTCCCCCGCGCGCGTGGAGATCGTCGCGCTGGGGGTGGTGGTCGCGGTGTCGGGGCTGTTGACCGCGTTGCCGCTGCCGGTCAAGGGTTGAGGAGCACGGCCTGATGATCAATGGTTGAGGCGCATGGGTCGCGGGTCAGGGCCGGCGATCCATGGTTGAAGCGCACGGGCCGAGGATCAAGAGTTCACGATCAAGGGCGGCCGCGGGTCAACTGTCGTATGACGGGGGCCTGTTGCGCCCAGAGCCAGCAGCACCTGTGCGGCGATGTAGGTGAGCATGATCCACAGGTCCGGACGCGGAGGCTGCGGCCAGTCGGCGACACCGGTGGCGATGAGGGTGTCGGAGAGCAGGAACAGCGCGCCACCGGCACCGGCGACCGGGCCGAGCCGGGTGGTGGCGAAGTACGCCATGGCCGTGAGCAGGGTGCTGTATACGGCGACGGGGAGACGCAGGTCCGCGGGGAGGTCGGGCCACAGCAGGACGACGGTGGCGATCAGGGCGGTGGCGTAGCAGGGGGCGAGGAGGGCGCCGCGCGCGTGGGGTCGGCCGATGCGGGCGAACAGCGCCAGATAGCAGACGTGCCCTGCGGCGAACGACGCCATGCCGGCGAGGAAGGCGGGGTCGGCGTCGGACAGCAGCAGGGTGTCGCCGCCCCAGCCGCACAGAAGGGCGGCGACCAGGAGCCGGGACGCGCCCCGCGAGGCCGCCCAGGCGGCCAGGAGCGGCATCAGAAGGGGCTTGGCCGCCGTGTGCCCGGCGTCGGAGCCGACCGCGAGGGCGAGCAGGTCGACGGCCGCGGCGAGGGCGAAGAGGCCGAGGAGGACGCGGGAGCGGGTCACGCGGCCGTGGCCTCCTCGGCCGTGGTGGTGGAGGCCGTGGCGGCCGAGGCCGTGGTGGTGGAGGCCGTGGTGGAGGGTGCCGGAGCGGACGCGGGCTGCCAGCCGGGCCCGCGGAACACGCGTCCCGTCCGCTCGCGCCAACTGGCCGCCGCCTTCACGTCCTTGAAGATCGCGACGTACTCATGCGTGGCCACCTTGATCGGGTTGAACGTGTTGATGTTCTTGGTCAACCCGTAGACGGGCCGGTCGACCTCGGGCACGAACGACCCGAAGAGCCGGTCCCAGACGATGAGGATGCCGCCGAAGTTGCGGTCCAGGTAGCCGCCCTGCGAGGCGTGGTGGACGCGGTGGTGGGAGGGCGTGTTGAACACGAACTCGAACCACCGGGGCATCCTGTCGATCCGCTCGGTGTGGATCCAGAACTGGTAGACGAGGTTGACCGAGGAGCAGAACGCGAGTGCGGCCGGGTGGACGCCGAGGGCGATGAGCGGGACGTAGAACGGCCAGACGGTCAGCGTGGTCCAGGGCTGGCGCAGGGCGGTGGTGAGGTTGAACTTCTCGCTGGAGTGGTGGACGACATGACAGGCCCACAGCACGCGGATGACGTGGTGGCCGCGGTGCGACCAGTAGTAGAAGAAGTCCTGCGCGAGCAGCATCAGCAAAAGCGTCCACCACAGGACCGGGACTCGGAGCGGGGTCAGTTCGTAGATCGCTGTGTAGATCGCGACGATCGGGATCTTCCAGACGAAGTCGAACACGAGACTCCCGAGCCCCATACCGACGCTCGTCGCGGCGTCCTTCGTCTCGTACCCGGCCGCAGCGCCCTCGGCGGCAGGATGGAGCCGGACGCTGATCACCTCGACAACGGTGAGCAGCACAAAGGCGGGTATCGACCACAGCACGACATCGGGCAGGTTCGGCATGGGGGCACCGTAGAACGGCTGATGGGCTGCGGCTAGACGTTGTTACCCACAAGTATTACCGACGGTACGCGCTTGCTTGTTGGCGATCTCCGCCAATCGGCGGGCGGGTCATGCCGACGACGCCGAGGAGGGACGCGACTTCGCGCCATGGCGTTCGCCGGCAAGCCTCCCGACGCCGTCAGCGGTCGTGGCCACACGGAAGGCCCTGGGCGCGGCGGGCTGATCCGCCCTCAGGAACCCACCCACCGGGCACAGGACGTTGCCTCCATGTCTCTGTATCTCCATATCTCCATGCCTCTGGTCTGCGGTCTCCGGCCTCTGGTCTCCGGCCTCTGGTCTGCGGTCTCCGGTCTCCGGTCTCCGGTCTCCGTCCTGACCCTCACACCCCAGCTGCCCCCAGCAGCGATCCGACGAGGTATGTCACCCCCATCGCCAGCGCCCCGCCGCCCACGTTGCGCAGGACCGCGCGGCCCGGTGCCGCCGCTCCCAGGCGGGCGCTGCTCCAGCCGGTGCCGGCCAGGGCCGCCAGGACCGAGGCGACCGTCACCGGAAGGCGCCAGTCCGCCGGGGGCAGCACGATGGCGAGCAGCGGGAGCAGGGCGCCGACCGTGAAGGCGAGAAAGCTGGCCCAGGCCGCGTGCCAGGGGTTGGTGAGGTCGTCGGGGTCGATGCCGAGCTCCACGCGCGCGTGGGCCCTCAGGGCGTCCCGTTCCGTGAGCTGGACGGCGGCCTCCCGGGCCACGTCCCGGGACAGCCCGCGTTCCTCCAGCAGCCCGGTCAGCTCGGCCAGCTCGGCCTCCGGCTGCTCGCGCAGTTCCCGCCGCTCCAGCGCGAGGGCGGCCTTCTCGGAGTCCCGTTGGGTCGACACGGAGACGTACTCCCCCGCCGCCATGGACATCGACCCGGCGAGCAGACCGGCGAGGCCCGCCGTCAGCAGGGCCGAGCGGTCGTCCGTCGCGCCGGCCACGCCGACGACGAGGCCTGCGGTGGAGACGATGCCGTCGTTGGCGCCGAGGACCGCGGCCCGCAGCCAGTTCAGCCGGGATCCGAGCGAGCCTGCGTGGGCCTCGGCGTGGGTGGGTTCCGTCACAGCACGGAGGATGGCACCCCGGGAGGCTCGTGCCCCGTACCGACGCTCGCCGCCGCGGGAGCGGGCCCGGGACCGGGCGCGACGGGCCGGGTGGACGGGAGCGTGAACCGTCGCCCGGCAGGCCGGAGTCGGCCGGGCATCGGCCGGCGGCCGCAGGCACGCGCGCGTGCGCCCCGCGAACTCCCGTACGGCCCTGAGGGCTTCGCACGGCCCCTCTTCGGGGCGGGTGCCGCAAGCTGTCAGTGGGGGCCCGTATCCTCAATGACCATGCTCGAAGACCACACGACGACAGCGTCCTCCCCCACGGAGTGGCCGACCGCGTATCCCCAGGGATACGCGGTCGTTGACGTGGAGACCACCGGCCTCGCCAGGGACGACCGGATCATCTCCGCCGCCGTCTACCGGCTGGACGCGCGCGGCGAGGTGGAGGACCACTGGTACACGCTGGTCAACCCGGAGCGCGACCCGGGCCCGGTGTGGATCCACGGTCTGACGAGCGATGTGCTCGAGGGTGCGCCCCTCTTCCAGGAGGTGGCCGCCGAGTTCGCCGCCCGGCTCGACGGGCGGGTGCTCGTCGCGCACAACGCGGTCTTCGACTGGCAGATGATCGCGCGGGAGTACGCGCGCGCGGAGCGCGAGGCGCCGGTGCGGCAGCGGCTGTGCACCATCGCGCTCTCCAAGGAACTCGGCCTTCCGCTGCCCAACCACAAGCTGGAGTCCCTCGCGGCCCACTTCGGCGTGGTCCAGCAGCGGGCCCACCACGCGCTGGACGACGCGCGTGTGCTCGCGGAGGCGTTCCGGCCGAGTCTGCGGGCCGCGGCGGCGGGCGGGGTCAGGCTGCCGCTGCTCGAGTGCCGGCCGCTGACCGAGTGGTCCGACCGGCCCGCGCCTCTGATCGGCCGCCAGGCGAGCGGTTCGGGCGGCGGCTACGGCAGCTACCGGCCCGGCAGTTGGCGACCGTCCCGCAAAAGGCCCGCATGCCCCCATCCCAACCCCGGTCGTTACGAAGACGGCAAAAGGCTCAAGCAGGGCATGCGGGTCGCCTTCTCGGGCGACACGTCGGTCGAGCGGGAGCTGCTGGAGGACCGCGCCGCCGAGGCGGGGCTGCACGTCGCCACGAGCCTGTCCCGGCTGACCAGCCTGCTGGTCACCAACGACCCCGACTCGGGCACCTCGAAGGTGGTGAAGGCACGCCAGTTCGGGACACCCGTCGTCGACGAGGCCGCCTTCGGGCAACTCCTGCGGGATGTGGAGCCCGCCGACGAGTGACCCGTGCTCAGGGGTGACCGTGCTCATGGGTGACCCGCACGCAGGGGTGACCCGTACGTACGGGTGATTGCCACGCGACTCGCCCGCCGACCGCTCGCCCGCGCGCGGGTGACGGCTCACCCTGTGGCGCATGGCGAGATGCGAAGTTTGCGGCAATGACTACGGAATGACCTTCGAAGTGCACGCGCAGGGCGCGATCCATGTCTTCGACTGCTTCTCCTGTGCGATCCACCGCATGGCCCCCATCTGCGAGCACTGCCGAGTACAGATCATCGGCCAGGGCGTCGAGGTGGAGGGTCACTGGTACTGCGGCGCGCACTGCGCCCGCGCGGAGGGCAGGGCGGGCATCGTCGACAAGGTGTGAGCCGGCCCCGCGGCTCCCGGGTACCGACGTCCGACGACACTGCCTTGCGGTACCCGGCCGAATGCGCCCCACGACCGAGTTGTACGGTCGTGGGGTGTACCGCTTCCTGTTGTCCCGGCAGTGGGTGATCCTCACGCTGGTCTCCCTCCTCCTCATCCCCACGATGATCAGGCTGGGCTTCTGGCAGATGCATCGCTACGACGAGCGCACCGCCCGCAACCAGCTGGTCTCCGACGCGCTGACCGCCGACGCGGTGCCCGTGGAGAAGCTGACCACCCCGGGGCACGCCGTCACCCGCGACGAGCGGTACCGAAGTGTCACCGCCACCGGCTCCTTCGACACCGAGCGCGAGGTCGTCGTCAGGCGCCGGGTCAACGCCGACGAGACGGTCGGCTTCCACGTCCTCACCCCCTTCGTCCTGACGGACGGCAAGGTGCTGCTGGTCGACCGGGGCTGGATCCCCGCGGACGCCCCGAGTCAGACCTCGTTCCCCGAGGTCCCCGCGCCGCCCGCCGGCCGGATCACCGTCACCGGGCGGCTGATGCCCGACGAGACGACCGCCGCGAGCGGCATCAAGGACCTCAAGGGCCTGCCGGACCGGCAGGTCATGCTGATCAACAGCGAGCAGGAGGCCCGGCGGCTCGGCGCAAAGGTGCTCGGCGGCTACATCGCGCAGACCGCGCCCGAGCCGAAGGGCGACAGCCCGGAGCTGGTCGGCCGGCCAGGCAGCGAGGACGCGGCCCTGAACTACGCGTACGCCATCCAGTGGTGGCTGTTCTCCGTGGGCGTCCCCGTCGGCTGGGTGATCCTGGTCCGCCGCGAGACCCGCGACCGGGCCCAGGCCGCCGTACGAGAGGCGGAGCAGGCCGAGCCGGCGACGGTCTGACGGACGCGAACGCGGGCCCGGGCCGCGGACACAGACCCGGCGGGCGCGGGCGCTTCCGACGGCCTCGCCGTCACTCGCCCGGCCGCAGCCCTGATTGCCCCCGGGGCCCGCCGGGAACCCGGAACTGCGTGCACCCCCGCATCGAGGACTACGCGCTCATCGGCGACGAACAGACCGCCGCCCTGGTCGGCCTGGACGGTTCCGTCGACTGGCTCTGTCTGCCCCGCTTCGACTCCGGAGCCTGCTTCGCGCGTCTCCTCGGCGAGGAGGAGAACGGCCACTGGCGCATCGCGCCCCAGGGGGTGCGGGGTCCCTGCACGCGGCGTGCCTACCGGCCCGACACCCTCGTCCTCGATACCGAGTGGGAGACCGACGAGGGCGCGATCCGGGTCACCGACCTGATGCCCCAGCGCGACAAGGCCCCCGACGTCGTACGCATCGTCGAGGGGCTGCGCGGCAGGGTCACCGTCCGCAGCGAGCTGCGGCTGCGCTTCGACTACGGCTGGATCATCCCGTGGATGCGCAGGGCCGACGGCCACCGGGTGGCGATCGGCGGTCCGGACGCGGTCTGGTTCCGCAGCGAGCCGGAGGTGCGCACCTGGGGCGAGGACTTCACCACGTACGCGGAGTTCACCGTCGCCGAGGGCGAGTCGGTCGCCTTCGTGCTGACCTGGCACCCCTCGCACGAGTCGCGCCCGCCGCTCGTCGACCCGTGGGAGGCGCTGCGGGTCAGCGTCGACGACTGGCAGGCGTGGGCCGCCCGCTGCCGCTACGACGGGCCTCACCGGGACGCCGTCGTCCGCTCCCTGATCACCCTCAAGGCCCTCACCTACGTCCCCACCGGCGGCATCGTCGCCGCGCTCACCACCTCCCTGCCCGAGGAGATGGGCGGGGTCCGCAACTGGGACTACCGCTACTGCTGGCTGCGCGACTCCACCCTCACCCTCGGCGCCCTCCTGGCGGCCGGCTACCAGGACGAGGCCGAGGCCTGGCGCAACTGGCTGCTGCGCGCCGTCGCGGGCGACCCGGCGGACCTCCAGATCATGTACGGGCTGGCGGGCGAGCGGCGGCTGCCCGAGTTCGAGCTGCCCTGGCTGTCCGGCTACGGGGACTCCAGGCCGGTGCGCATCGGCAACGGCGCCGTGGGCCAGCTGCAACTGGACGTCTACGGCGAGGTCATGGACTCGCTGTCGCTGGCCCGGACCTCGGGCATGCCGCCGCGGCCGCACATATGGTCGTTGCAGTGCGCGCTGATGAAGTGGCTCTGCGAGAACTGGCGGCAGCCGGACGAGGGCCTGTGGGAGGTGCGCGGTGGCCGGCGCCAGTTCGTGCACTCCAAGGTGATGGTGTGGGTCGCCGCCGACCGGGCCGTCCGCGCGCTGGAGGAGCACCCCGATCTGAGCGGTGACCTGGCGGGCTGGCGGGCGCTGCGCGACGAGGTGCACCGCGAGGTGTGCGAGCGGGGCTACGACCCGGAGCGGGGCACGTTCACCCAGTACTACGGCTCGCGCGACCTGGACGCCTCCCTGCTGCTCATCCCGCGCGTCGGCTTCCTGCCGCCGGACGACCCGCGGGTGGTCGGGACCGTCGACGCGGTCCGTGCGGAGCTGGGGCACGGCGGTCTGCTGCGCCGCTACAGCACGGACGGCGCGACCGTCGACGGCCTGCCGGGCGACGAGGGCACCTTCCTGGCCTGCTCGTTCTGGCTCGCGGACGCGCTGCACATGACGGGCCGCACGGACGAGGCGCGCGAGCTGTTCGAACGGCTGGTGGGCCTGGCCAACGACGTGGGGCTGCTGGCCGAGGAGTACGACCCGACGGCCGGCCGGCATCTCGGCAACTTCCCCCAGGCGTTCAGCCACATCGGCCTGGTGAACACCGCCCTCGCCCTGTTCGGCGCCGAGAAGGCAGGATAGGGCCATGGATCTTGGACTGAAGGACCGGGTGTACGTGGTCACCGGGGCGACACGCGGCCTCGGCAACGCCGCCGCGCGCGAGCTCGTCGCGGACGGCGCGAAGGTGGTGCTCACCGGGCGGGACGAGAAGCGCGTCGCCGACGCCGCGGCCGAGCTGGGGCCGAACGCCGTCGGACTCGCCGTGGCCAACGCCGAGCCCGAGGCCGCGGCGCGGCTGATCGCTGCGGCGCGTGATGCCTTCGGCGGCTTCGACGGGGTGCTGGTGAGCGTGGGCGGTCCGCCGCCCGGGTTCGTCGCGGACAACACGGACGAGCAGTGGCAGGCCGCGTTCGAGTCGGTGTTCCTCGGGGCGGTCCGGCTGGCGCGGGCGGCCGCCGCCGAGCTGGAGGCGGGCGGGGTCATCGGGTTCGTCCTGTCGGGGTCGGTGCACGAGCCGATTCCCGGGCTGACCATCTCCAACGGCCTGCGGCCGGGACTGGCCGGGTTCGCCAAGTCGCTCTCCGACGAGTTGGGGCCCCGGGGGATCCGGGTCGTGGGACTGCTGCCGGCCCGTATCGACACCGACCGGGTGCGGGAGCTGGACGGGATGTCGGCCGACCCCGAGGCCACCCGGGCCGCGAACGAGTCCCGGATTCCGCTGCGGCGGTACGGGACCCCGGCGGAGTTCGGCCGGACGGCCGCGTTCCTGCTGTCGCCGGCGGCCTCCTATCTGACGGGCCTCATGGTGCCGGTCGACGGGGGGATGCGGCACGGGTTCTGACCGGTCCCGCGCCGGGCGCGGGACCGGTCACGCTCACGCGGCAACGCCGCGGACCGTCGCCCTCCCCGCACTCCCGGGCAGCTCAACCGACCCTTTCGGCCTTGTGTCCGACGCCCTTCATCCGCACCTCCGCGGGCAGTGCCGCGAGCGCCGCCGAGTCCCGCGCATGGGTCAGGGCCCGCGCCGTCAGGTGGTCCAGCGCCGTCGCCGGGTCCACGTGGGGCTCCAGCACCAGGCGGACCCGTGCCTCGGGCGCCTCCCTCCTGCCCTTCAGCGCCACATGGGCGTGGGCGACGCCGTCCAGCCGCTGAGCCTCGGCGGCGAGTACGCCCTCCAGGGCGCGGCCGCGCAGCAGCGCTCCCGCGCCGTCGCCCGTGTCGACGAGCAGTTCGCCCAGCCGGCGGCGGCGCAGGACCGCCGTCAGCCACCACAGGGTCAGCAGGACGAGGAGCGCGAGGACGGCGATCACCGTCGGCCACCACCAGGCCTCGGCGCGCCAGCGGGTGCGTTCCGCGGTGGTGAGAAGGACGTCGTGCGGGCCCTCGTGGAGCCACCAGGAGGGCGCAAAGGCGCCCAGGCCGACGGCCAGCACCGCCCCGCCGACGGCGAGCAGTACCACGCCGACGACAGCGATGAGCACGCGGTTGACGGTACCGAGCATCGTCCTCACCCCTTCTTCCCGGGTCGCCGCACATGGACCGACAGGGAGAGCGGCCGGACCAGGCCCAGGCCACGGATCGCGTCGGTGAGGACGGCGTCCAGGTCGGCGTGCACGTCGTCCAGGTCGCGGAAGTGGGACAGCGCGCGGACGTCGGCCCTGCGACGGCCCGCGCGCACCCGTACCGACTGCACGCCGGCGACCTCCATGGCCCGGTCGCGCAGCACCAGGGCGGCCGCGTCCCGGTGGAGGCCCGCCCGTACGTCCGGGTGGGTGCGGCGCATCGGCAGGACCTCCCTGAGCCCCGGGGTCACCGCCAGGACGATCAGCCACAGACCGAAGGCCGCCGCGGCCCCGGCGCCGAGCAGCACCCAGATGTCGTCGAGGGGGCGCTCGGCGAGCTGCCGGGCGAGTCCGGTCCGCCAGGCCATGGCGGACCGGTGGGCGCGTACGGCGACCACGTCGTAGAGAAAAGCGGCCGCGACGACCAGCAGCAGCGCCGCGACGACTGCCGCCGGGACGCGGCGCGCCGACCAGAAGCGGTGGCCGGCGGGGCCCGCCGCGCCGGGGCGTTCTTCTTGCGTGGGTTTCTCCAGAACAGGCAGTGTGCCGCCCTGCAAGCCTCCGGGCTCGCTCATCGCGCCCTCCCGTACGCCACGCCCGGGGCCGCTGTCAGGTGCAGCCGTTCCACCTGGACGGCGACCTCCGGAACCTCCATTCCCACCAACGCGCCTACCCGCTCGGTGACATGCCGACGCACACGGTGACAGCGTCCGCCGATATCGGTCGGGTAGTCGAGTTCGAGATGGACCCGGACATGCGCGGTCTCGTGGCGGACGGCGACGGTGGCGTGCGGTCCCGCGGCGTCGGACGGCAGGGGGCCGACCGCCTCGCGGGCGGCCTGGGCGGCGATCTTCGCCACGACGCGGTCGGCGATGCGGGTCGCGCCACGTGCGCCCGGGGGAACGACGGACGGGCGTCCTGCGACGGCGGCGCCCTCCTCGTCCACGGAGGTCACCGGCGCCGGTCGTCGCGGGTACGGAAGAGGTCGCCGAGTTCCAGGTCCCCCTCCAGGAACCGGCCGACGACGAACCCGACGGCGCCCAGTGCCGCCACCAGGAGGAAGGCCCCGAACCCGCCGAAGTATCCGGCGAAGCCCAGCGCCATGCCGGCGATCATGCCGACTACGGCCATGCTCAAGGTGTTCTCCCCTCGGCGGTCCGGTCACCCGGCCGTCGTCTGCGTGTCACTGGATCCGGGGCTCCGGCTCCTCGTCCTCTTCGTCGGGCAGCTTGACGTCGCTCACCGCGATGTTGACCTCGACGACCTCCAGTCCGGTCATCCGCTCCACGGCCGCGATCACGTTCTCCCGCACGGCCTGCGCCACGTCGGCGATGGCCACGCCGTAGTCGACGACGATCTCCAGGTCGAGCGCGGTCTGCACCTCGCCGACCTCGGCCTTCACTCCTCGGCTCACCGACTTCGAGCCGCCGGGCACCCGGTCCCGTACGGCGCCGAAGGTGCGGCTGAGTCCGCTGCCCATCGCGTGGACGCCCAGGACGTCCCGTGCCGCGAGGCCCGCGATCTTCTCGACGACGCCGTCGGCGATGGTGGTCCGCCCCCGGGTCGCCGGGTCACCGCCGCCGCGCTTGGTCGTCCTGCGGGTCCCCAGCGGCTCGGCGCCGCCGTCGGAAACCTGCGTCCGGTGCTGCTCCGCTGCTGCCTCGGTCATCGCCGTACGTCCTTACGTCCGGTTCGTTGCTCGTCTCTTCCACCACGGTAAGCGCGGTTGCCCGACCGCGCGCCAGGGATGCGGCAGGCTGGAGCAATGACGGCGGACGGATGGACGAGCGCGGTACGGCATCAGCTGAGCCTCGGCAGGCTGCTCCCGCTGGGCGGGCCGCGGGACGGCGCATGGATCACGGAGGCGGCCGCCGAGGCGGTGCTGCGGCGGGCTGTGCGGGGTGTGGAGGGCGTGCGGATGGACGCGCTGCGGATCGCGGTGGCCGACCCGACGGGGGTGTACGAGCCCGCCGTGCCGCCTCCGCCGAGCGCCCTGCCGCCCGGGCCGCTGCGGGTGACGGCGGACATCGCCGCGTCCTCGTCCGGGCCCCTGCCGACGACGGCGTCCCACCTGCGCACGGCACTGGCGGCGGCCGCGACGGACCGGCTCGGCCTGGTGGTGTCGGAGGTGGACCTGCGGGTGACGGCCCTGCTGGACGAGGACCCGGAACCGGAGGCGGTACGGCCCGGTCCCGAGCCGCGGCACGTCGGGACCGCACAGCACGGCGACGAGGCACGCGCGACCGTCGCCGCGCTGTCGGTCCCCGGCGTGACCCGCCTGACCGACGTCGTCGGCAGGGCGGTGCACATCGAGGAACGACAGCACACGACCACCCTGCCGAACCGCCACGCACGCGTGCAGATCGCGGTGAGTGCGCACCACCGCGCCCTGGACGTGGCCAGGAGGGTGCGTGCGGGGGTGTCGGAAGCGCTACGGGATCACCCGACGGTGGCCGTTCTGGTCACGGCGGTGGAGTGACCCGGGCTCGCGAGGAGGCGGCTCACTCGCCCACGCCGGCCAGGTCCCGCAGACGGCGGCCCTGGGCGGCGCGCTCGGCGGCGCGCTGCTCGTCGTAGGTGCGGTCGCCTGCGCCGCGCAGCAGCGCCTTGGTCTCGATGACGGCCTCGCGGGGCGCGGCCAGGATCGCCGCGGCCAGCTCACGCGTCGCGGTGTCGAGGTCCTGCGCGGGCACGGCGATGTTGGCCAGCCCGGAGCTCACCGCCTCCTCGGCGTGCACGAACCGGCCGGTCAGGCAGATCTCGGCCGCACGGCCGTAGCCGACCAGGGAGACGAGAGGATGCGTGCCGGTCAGGTCCGGCACGAGGCCGAGGCCGGTCTCCCGCATGGCGAACTGCACGTCGTCGGCGACGACCCGCAGGTCACAGGCCAGAGCCAGCTGGAAGCCCGCACCGATGGCGTGGCCCTGGACGGCGGCGATGGACACGAGGTCGTTGCGCCGCCACCAGGTGAAGCCCTCCTGGAACCCGGCGATGGCGGCGTCGAGTTCGGCGTCACCACTGCGCGCGAGGTCGATGAAGGACGGCTCGCCCTCGATCCCCTCGGGCGTGAACATCTGCCGGTCGAGCCCCGCGGAGAAGGACTTGCCCTCGCCGCGCAGCACGACCACGCGGACGGAGCCCGGCACCAGCCGCCCGGCTTCTGCGAGCGCCCGCCACATGGCGGGGCTCTGCGCATTGCGCTTGGCCGGGTTGGCCAGCGTCACCGTGGCGAGCGCGTCGTCGACGGTGAGCCGTACGCCGTCCTTGTCGAGCAGAACGAGTTCCTGGTCGGGCGTGGCCATGAGGAGCCTCCGATGAGTGCGGTCAGCTAGCGGTCAGCTAAGTGACTGCACAGTAACCACCCGGCCGGTCGGACAACCGACCGGGTGGCCACCATCGAAAGCGGTGGGCCGCCCGGGTCAGGACGAGGCAGCCTTCTTGCCCCGGGTCGCCCCGCCACGCCCACGCAGCGTGACGCCCGACTCGCTGAGCATCCGGTGGACAAAGCCATACGAGCGACCGGTTTCCTCGGCCAGCGCCCGGATGCTCGCACCGGAGTCGTACTTCTTCTTCAGGTCTGCCGCGAGCTTGTCGCGCGCGGCGCCGGTCACCCGGCTGCCCTTCTTCAGAGTCTCGGCCACCCGTGCCTCCTCATGGGAAGTGCGCTCTGGTCATCCTCATGATCACCCCTCCGGCGCGCGATGGCCACCCATTCGGCAAGGTCCGTGCAACAGGGTTTTGACGACAGGAGCGCGTCCCCACAAGTGGAATCTGTGATTCCACCCGGTGGTGTTCGTGGGGCCGAACGGGTTGTCGCGCGAAGTGGCAGGTCAGAGACGCGCAACGGCCGATCCCTTGTCGACAAAGGGATCGGCCGCGAAATCGATGTAGGACACACCTCGATACGAGGAGATCTCACACAGATGATGGATCACCGGTAGGCCGAATGATCCAGACGAATGATCCAACATCGTGGATCACTTCCTGGATCACGTCCTGCGGCACGCTGTCGACCACGCGCTGGAGCACGACGTGGATCACGCTGTGGATCAGGCGTGGAGCCCGTGTTCGGTCAGGCGAGCGCGACCAGATCCGCGTAGTCGGCACCCCACAGGTCCTCGACACCGTCGGGCAGCAGGATGATCCGCTCGGGCTGGAGCGCCTCCACGGCGCCCTCGTCGTGGGTGACGAGGACGACCGCGCCCTTGTAGGTGCGCAGCGCGCCGAGGATCTCCTCGCGGCTGGCCGGGTCGAGGTTGTTGGTGGGCTCGTCGAGCAGCAGCACGTTGGCCGAGGAGACCACGAGGGTGGCGAGGGCCAACCGGGTCTTCTCGCCGCCGGAGAGCACGCCGGCGGGCTTGTCGACGTCGTCGCCGGAGAACAGGAACGAGCCGAGCGTCTTGCGGACCTCGACCAGATCCAGGTCGGGGGCGGCGGAGCGCATGTTCTCCAGGACCGTACGCTCCGGGTCGAGCGTCTCGTGCTCCTGGGCGTAGTAGCCGAGCTTGAGGCCGTGGCCCGCGACGACCTCGCCGGTGTCGGGCTGCTCCGCCCCGCCGAGCAGACGCAGCAGGGTCGTCTTGCCGGCTCCGTTCAGACCGAGGATGACGACCCGGGAGCCCTTGTCGATGGCCAGGTCGACGTCGGTGAAGATCTCCAGCGAGCCGTAGGACTTCGACAGGCCCTCGGCCATCAGAGGCGTCTTGCCGCAGGGCGCGGGCTCGGGGAAGCGGAGCTTGGCGACCTTGTCGGACTGGCGGACCGCCTCCAGGCCCGAGAGCAGCTTGTCGGCGCGGCGGGCCATGTTCTGCGCGGCGACCGTCTTGGTGGCCTTGGCGCGCATCTTGTCGGCCTGCGAATGGAGCGCGGCGGCCTTCTTCTCGGCGTTCTGGCGCTCCCGCTTGCGGCGCTTCTCGTCGGACTCGCGCTGCTGCTGGTAGAGCCGCCAGCCCATGTTGTAGACGTCGATCTGGGAGCGGTTGGCGTCCAGGTAGAAGACCTTGTTGACGACCGTCTCGACCAGGTCGACGTCGTGGCTGATGACGATGAAGCCGCCGCGGTAGGTCTTGAGGTAGTCGCGCAGCCAGACGATCGAGTCGGCGTCGAGGTGGTTCGTCGGCTCGTCGAGGAGCAGGGTGTCCGCGTCCGAGAACAGGATGCGGGCCAGCTCGACCCGGCGCCGCTGGCCGCCGGAGAGCGTGTGCAGGGGCTGGCCGAGCACCCGGTCGGGCAGGTTGAGCGCGGCGGCGATGGTGGCGGCCTCGGCCTCGGCGGAGTATCCGCCCTTGGTGAGGAACTCCGTCTCCTGGCGCTCGTACTGGCGCATCGCCTTGTCGCGGGTGGCGCCCGAGCCGTTCGCGATCCGCTGTTCGTTCTCGCGCATCTTGCGGATCAGGATGTCCAGTCCGCGCGCGGAGAGGATGCGGTCGCGGGCCAGCACGTCGAGGTCGCCGGTGCGGGGGTCCTGCGGGAGGTAGCCGACCTCGCCGGATCGGGTGACCTGGCCGGCGGCCGGGATGCCCTCGCCGGCCAGGACCTTGGTCAGCGTGGTCTTGCCGGCGCCGTTGCGCCCGACCAGACCGATGCGGTCACCCTTGGCCACACGGAAGGAGGCGTTCTCGATGAGGATGCGGGCACCGGCGCGCAGCTCGATGCCGGAGGCGGAGATCACGGACAGACTCCAGAGCGGGGGTCGTTGGCAGGATGGACGGCCGAGGACGTTCCCGCCGTCTAATGCGCGAGGAGAATGGCCATGAGGGCCAGTCTAACGGGACCGTGCAAGCACTTTTTCTGGGTTCAGGTGTTCGATCTTTCCGCGCTCCCGACGGATCTTCCTCCCGGGGGCGTTGTCGGTGGTGGGTGCCAGACTGGGCGGCGGATGACGGATCCGGCATGCATCACAAGGGAGTGATCGGCATGGCAGGCACGAACAGCGGGCGCCCGAGCATCTATCCGACGGTGCTGTACACCGACGCGAAGGCGGCGATCCGGCAGCTCACGGAGGCGCTGGGGTTCGCGGAGCTGTCCGTCTACGAGGGCGAGGACGGCTCGGTCGTGCACGCCGAGCTGGTGCAGGGCAACGGCGCGGTGATGCTGGGCTCGAAGGGCCGCGGCGGGGTCTTCGACACGGCGATGAAGGACGCGGGTCCGACCGGGGTGTACGTCGTGGTGGACGACGTCGACGCACACCACCGGCGGGCCGTGGAGCACGGCACGGAGATCCTGATGCCCCCGACGGACCAGGACTACGGCTCCCGGGACTACATGGCGCGCGATCTCGAGGGCAACCTATGGAGCTTCGGCACCTACGCGCCCGAGATACAGGGCTGAGAGGCCCGCCGGAGCCCGCGCGGAACCCGCGCGGAGCTCGTTCGGATTCAGCTGCCCCCGGTGTGCACCTGGAAGGCGGCCCGGCGGACGGCCTTGGCCAGCGCCGGGTCGGGGTGCGCGGCGGCGAGCGCCACCAGCACCTGCACGGTGCGCGGATGTCCGACGGCGCGCACCTCGGTCAGCAGGGCGGGGACGGTCGGCTGGAGCGCGGACTCCAGGTGACGTACGAGCATCGGCGCCTCCCCGTGGTCGGCGACGGCCGCGGCGGTGTCGACCCACAGCCAGGTGGCCTCCTGCCGGGTGAGCACCTCGTGGGCGTCCTCCGGGTCGACGCCGTCGTGCTCGGCGAGCCACAGCAGCGCGTACGGCCGCAGAGCGGGTTCGTCGACGACCGCGCGGACATCGGGCTCGGCGGGGGCGCCCACGACGCGCAGCGCCTCGAAGGCGAGACCGCGCAGCAGGGCGTCGTCGCCGCGGGCGGCGAACAGCAGCTCGGCGACGGCGCTGCCGACGGTCCGGGCGGCGAGCCACGCGCGGTACTCGGAGCGGGCCGCGTTGGGGCGCAGCTGGGCGCAGCCGCGGAGCATGGCCTCGGCGGACTGCTCGATGTTGCCGGCGGGGCTCTGCGCGGCGACGCAGATCTGCTCCAGCTTGACCCAGACCGCCCAGCTGCCCAGCGGCGTGAGCGTGGCCTGCCCGGCGCCGTAGGTCAGGGCGCCCACGGCGGCGAGGGCGTGCAGGGCCCAGTCGAGGAGCGGGGCGAGTTCGGCGTCCTGGGCGGGCTCCGCCGGGTCGGCGTCGACGGAGAGGACCGGGGCGATGGGGGTCGCGGGTTCCGAGCCGGCGCCGTAGGGCACCTCGCAGCGCTCGGTGCGCAGTTCGGTGACCCGCTGGCGCAGCAGGTCGAGGAGCTGCTCCACGGGGACGGGCCCGGCGGAGAGCTGGAGGAAGGAGAGCACCTGGGGCATGGCCGAGACGACCTCGGCGACGGCGGCGGGCTCCTGGTCCCCGGGTTCCGGGGAGGCGAGCGACCAGGCGTCGAACAGGGCGACCCAGCCGCGCAGGACGGCGCTGTCGTCACGGTTCCAGGCGCGCAGCCGCCAGCCGGGGCGGGCGCTGTCGCCGTGCACCTCGACGAGACCGGCGAGCCGGGCGGTGTCCCAGTCGGCGCGGATCCGGTCCGTGGTCAGGCCCAGATCACTGGCGGCCCGTTCGGCGGTCGCGTCGGAGAGGGTGGCCTTGCCGTCGGTCGTGGCGGCGTCTCGGCCGGGGCCGAGGGCGTTGTCGGCCCAGCGGGCGACACGGGCCGCGGCGGCCAGTCCGGAGCGCGCCATTCTGGCCAGCTCCGCGGGGGCCGGGGTGCCCTCCGGCGGGCGGGGTGCGGGGCGGCGCGGGCGCCGCTCGTTCACAGCTGAGGGGGCGGCGGCCAGGGGTCGCGGGCGGACGAGTCGAAGCCTGGAGTCGCGCGGGATACGGGACGTCACGGGTGCAGTCTTCCGGTTGACGGTCCGAAAACCCAAACGGAATGTCACGGGCGGCTACGGGACTGGCCAAGGCACGGGGTTCCGTGACGGGCCGAGAGGCGCCTTCAGGCCAGTGGTACGGGCTTAAACGGAACCTGCGGCACCGGTCCGGCGCCCTGTCGGGGCGCGGCTGCGCGCGTCGCGTCGGCGGGTCACATGAGCGGGGTCAGGAAGCGGCGCAGGGCCTCCTCGTAGGCAGCGGGATCGGGGTTCCACATCGCGCCGTGCGGAGCGTGCGGGACGGTGTGCAGGGTGACCAGCTCGGGGCGGAGGCCGGCGAGCCGACGGGAGGCGCCCCAGGGGGCGACGGTGTCGTCGGGGCCGTGCAGGACGAGGGTCGGGACCCTCAGCCGGTCCGGATCGGCGGCCGCGTCACCGTGGCCGCCGGGCCCGGCGTGCAGACGGGTGCGGCCCTCGGCGGCGCGGACGGCGAGCGGCAGCAGCGCGCCCGGGGTGTGCCGGGCGGCGGCCAGGGCGCGCACCGTCGTCCGCCAGTCCAGGACCGGGGAGTCCAGCACCAGCCCGGAGACGAGATCGCGCAGCCCCGAGTCGGCGGCGGCCCGCAGGGCCATGGTCGCTCCGGTGGACCAGCCGAACAGGACGACGCGTTCGGCGCCGTACCGCACGGCGTACCGCATCGCCGCGTCCAGGTCGCGCCACTCGGTGTCGCCGAGGTGGTTCAGGCCGTCCGGGGAGCGGGGCGCGCCGAGGTCGCCGCGATGGGCGAGGGCGAGGACGGGGAAGCGGCGGCGGTGCAGGAAGCCCATGATGTTGAGGGCGTGTTCCCGGGTGGTGCCCAGGCCGTGCACGGCGATCACCCAGGTGCGGCGCGGGCCGGGCACGAACCAGGCGGGCAGGCTGCCCAGCTCGCCGGGGATGTCGATGTCGGCGTGGTCGAGGCCGAGGGCTCTGCCGGGGTTGCCGACATACAGGTTGGGGGTGAGCCAGACCGCGTCGCCGGCGTTCAGGGTGCCGTGGGTGACCCGCTCCAGGCGCCGTACGACGGTGTCGGCGGAGTGCGGGGCGGTCGGCAGGACGGGGCCCACGACGGCGTGGGAGCCGTTGCCGGAGAGGCCGTAGGTGCCGGGGCGCAGTGCGGCCAGGTCACGGGTGAGGGTGATCTGGCCGGCGGCCGTGCCGTGCACGGTGAGCCGGGGTTCGGTGGGCAGGGGCCGGCCGGGCGGCGCCTTCAGTGCCGCGTCGCTGGCCAGCCGGCCGGCGGCGACACTGACGGCGGCGGCGGCCAGGACTGCGGTGACGGCGGCGGCCGTCGCGTTGACAGTGCGCACCCGTCCAGTGTCCTGGCCCGCCTTCCTCCCGGCCAGTGGTGGAGCCCGTCGGGGGACGGGTGTTCACTCCGGCTGCCCGTACCCGCGCAGTCGCTCGCCCGCCTCCGCGACCTGCGCCTCCGTCAGGAGCGTGGGGTTCAGGCCGGGCACGGACGAGGCCGTCAGCCACAGGCGGCACATCCACTCCAGTTGGGCCGTACGGTCGTACGCCTGGTCGAGGGTGGTGCCGTGGGTGAGGGTGCCGTGGTTCTGAAGGAGGCAGCCGCTCCGGTCGGCGAGGGCGCGGAGCATGTTCTCGGCCAACTCCTCGGTGCCGTAGGTCGCGTAGGGGGCGACCCGGACGGATCCGCCGAGCGCGCCCGCCATGTAGTGGACGCGGGGAAGCTCGGTGACGAGGGTCGAGACGGCGGTCGCGTGCACGGCGTGGGTGTGGACGACCGCTACGGCGTCCGTGGTGCGGTAGACGGCGAGGTGCATGGGCAGCTCGCTCGTCGGGCGCAGGGTGCCGAGCACCTGCCGGCCGGCCAGGTCGACGCCCGTGACGTCGTCCGGGGTGAGCCGCTCGTACGGTACGCCCGACGGGGTGACCAGCACGGTGTCGCCGACGCGTACGGATACGTTGCCGGAGGTGCCGACGACCAGCCCGTCGGTCACGGTGCGGCGGGCCGCCGTCACGAGGGCCTCCCAGGCTCTCGCCTCCTCGAGGACCGCATGCCTCCCCCGGCGCTCCGCCACGTTCTGTACGCCGTCCCGGCCACCCCGGGCGTCCCCCTGCTCGCGTCGCTGCTCAGCCATGCGGCGATCCTGCCAGGAGGCGCCGGGGAACGCCGGGGGACGCCGCCGGGCTGTTCCGCGGCGCGTGCCGCCTCGCTCTGCCGGACAAGGGCTCGGGCGGGGAGCGGGCCGGGTGGTTCGTACACAATGGCGGCGGCCTGAGCGCCGACGGCCGGACCCCGCCGTCCGCGCTCGACGCCCGGCGCCACCCTGCGGCAGGGGCGCCGGTGCCACGTCCCGACCGGGGCCCGGACGGTCCCGTGGATCACGCCCTGTGGGTCGCCCGTCACGGGGCGTCCGACGCCGGGACACCGCCGACCGGACAGCAGACAGGGGCCTCCCCACGGCACTTCTGACAGTACGCCGACAGCGGCGGCCGCCGGGTGACCGAAATCTCTTCTGCGGCTCCGCGAGCCGGTTGCGCGGGCTCGCCGAAGACGGGCGACCGTACGGCGCTTGACCCCGGCCCCGGCGGTGCGACGGAGGACCGCCGCACCCCCCTTGCACATACACCCGGATGCCCTTCCCAGTTCATCTTCCGTTCACCCGGATTGCTTACGGTCAACGCGCCAATGACTTCGAACGATTGCCTGGGTAAATGGAAAACTTCTCGCTGATCCTCGCGATTGTGGTCGTCACCGCACTCGCGTTCGATTTCACGAACGGTTTCCACGACACCGCCAACGCGATGGCCACCACCATCTCGACCGGTGCCCTCAAGCCCAAGGTTGCGGTGGCCATGTCCGCCGCGCTCAACCTTGTGGGAGCTTTCCTCTCGGTGGAGGTCGCCAACACGATCTCCAAGGGTCTCGTCGACGAGACCGGCATCCGTCCCGAGGTCATCTTCGCCGCCCTGGTCGGCGCGATCCTCTGGAACCTCCTGACCTGGCTGGTGGGCCTGCCCTCCAGTTCCTCGCACGCCCTGATGGGCGGTCTGATCGGCGCCACCATCGCCTCGGCCGGCATGGGCGCGGTGCACGGTGACGCCCTGGTCACCAAGGTGCTGATCCCGGCGATCGCGGCACCGATCGTCGCGGGCGTCGCGGCGATGCTCGCGACCCGCCTCTCCTACACCCTGGGCAAGAAGGCCGACGGCAAGGCGGCGGCCAAGGGCTACCGCGCGGGCCAGATCGCCTCGGCCGGCCTGGTCTCCCTCGCGCACGGCACCAACGACGCGCAGAAGACGATGGGCATCATCACCCTGGCCCTGGTGGCCGGCGGTGCCGTGGCCCCCGACTCCGACCCGCCCACCTGGGTCATCCTCTCCGCCGGCCTGGCCATCGCGCTCGGCACCTACCTCGGCGGCTGGCGCATCATCCGCACCATGGGCAAGGGGCTGACCGACCTCCAGCCGCAGCAGGGCTTCGCCGCCCAGACCAGCGCGGCCACGGTCATCCTGGCCTCCTCGCACCTCGGCTTCTCCCTCTCCACCACCCACTCGGTCTCCGGTGCGGTGATGGGCGCGGGGCTGGGCCGCAAGGGCGGTGTGGTCCGCTGGTCGACGGCGACCCGGATGTTCGTCGCGTGGGGCCTGACGCTCCCGGCCGCGGCCCTGGTGGGCGCGCTCGCCGAGTCCGTCACCGGCCTGGGCGACTGGGGCACGGCCCTCGTCGCGGTCTTCCTGATCGCCTCCAGCGCGGCCATCTGGAAGATCTCCCGGCGCGAGGTCGTCGACGCCTCGAACGTCAACGAGCACGACGAGCCGGCGGGCGTCGTCACGACGGCGATCGCCGCCGTCACCCCGCCGCCCCCGGGCACCCTGGCCGAGGACCTCGCGGACCTGACGGCCACGATCCCCGGCCCGGCGGCAGAGCCCGCGACCCCCGCCGCTCCCCCGGCCGCGGCCGTCTGAGCCCGCGCACCCGGCACGAAGGAAGAGAAGCAGCATGAAGATCGACTGGGCAGCCCTGGGCTCTGTCTTCGGCGTCAGCCTCGTGGTCACCGTGGGCCTCGTCGCCCTGTTCACCCTCGGCGTCATGGGCCTGTCGCGGCAGGAACGCGCGTCGGCGCAGGGCGGCTCGGCCACCCTCGCGGTGACCGGCGCGTACGCGTGCTTCGCGGCCTGCGCGGCGGCGGTGGCGTACGGGATCTCACTGATCGTCGCCTGACGCGCCATCCGGACACCCTCGAGGTGCGGGACGGATCACCGTCCCGCACCTCTTGTCGTTCGCGGCCCCGCCGACGCGCCCTGTGTGGGGTTCTGCACACTCGAGCCGCGCAGGTCAAAGGCAAGTTGACGGCTCTTGCGGGCCGTGGTGGACTGCCCGAGCCATGTACGGCAGCAGAAGAGGAAGCCGGTGTGAATCCGGCGCGGTCCCGCCACTGTGACCGGGGTAGAAACCCCCGGGAGCCAGGAACTCTCGCCGCCGGTCTCGTCGAACCAGGGCGTGGACACCCTGAGTGAGGACATATCGCCATGCTCGCTCGGCCGTTGAGGTACAGCACCAGGTCGCTGCCCGACCCCACGGCCGGCTGAGCCGATGCGTGCCGATCGCCTCTACGCGTACGGCGCCGCCACCGGCCTTCTGGGCGACCTGCTGTTCGGAGATCCCCGCCGAGGGCATCCCGTCGCCGCGTTCGGGCGGGCCGCCGGCGCCGTCGAACGGCTGCTGTGGCGGGACCACCGGGGACGCGGTGCCCTGCACGCCGTCGTGTGCGCCGGCGGGGCCGTGGCCCTGGGAGCCGTCGCTCAGCGGGCCGTACGCCCCTCCCCCGCCGCCACCGTCGCTCTCGTCTCCGCCGCCACCTGGGCCGTGGTCGGGGGCAGTTCGCTGGTCCGGGAGGCGCGGGCCATCGGCCGGGCGCTCGAGGCGGGGGACGTCGAGGCCGCCCGGGAGCGGCTGCCGCGTCTGTGCGGGCGGGATCCGCAGGCGCTGGACGCCGACGGGATCGCCCGCGCGGTCGTGGAGTCCGTCGCCGAGAACACCTCCGACGCCGTCGTGGGGGCGCTGGTGTGGGGGGCCGTGGGCGGGGTGCCGGGCCTGGTCGGGTTCCGGGCCGTCAACACCCTGGACGCCATGGTCGGTCACCGGTCGCCGAGGTATCTGCGCTACGGCTGGGCCGCCGCCCGTCTCGACGACGTCGCCGGATGGCCGGGAGCCCGGCTGACCGCCGTGCTCGCCGCCCTCGCGGGGGACGATCCGCGGGGCGCCGTGCGGGCCTGGCGGGCCGACGCCCGACGGCATCCGAGCCCCAACGCCGGTCCGGTGGAAGCGTCCTTCGCGGGCGCCCTCGGGGTGCGGCTGGGCGGGACCCTGTCGTACGCCGGGCGGGTCGAGCACCGGCCCGTGCTGAACGGCGCGGCCGGGCGGCCCGTCGTCGCCCGGGACATCGAACGTGCCGCGCGGCTCTCCCGCCGCGTCGGCCTCCTCGCGCTCGGCGTCACCGTCGCCGCGCGCGCCGTCGCCACGAGCATCGTCGCGGGCGAGGGGCGCAACCGGATCAACCAGCTGAAGGGGCGTACGACATGAGCGGGGGTCTCCTCGTCGCCGGCACCACCTCCGACGCCGGCAAGAGCGTCGTCACGGCCGGGATCTGCCGGTGGCTGGTGCGGCAGGGGGTGAAGGTCGCACCGTTCAAGGCGCAGAACATGTCCCTCAACTCGTTCGTGACGAGGGAGGGCGCCGAGATCGGGCGGGCCCAGGCCATGCAGGCCCAGGCCTGCCGGGTGGAGCCGACCGCGCTGATGAACCCCGTGCTGCTCAAGCCGGGCGGCGAGCAGAGCAGTCAGGTCGTGCTCCTCGGCAAGCCGGTGGGCGAGATGACCGCCCGTGGGTATCACGGAGGGCGGCAGCAGAAACTCCTCGGAACCGTCCTCGACTGCCTCGCCGAGTTGCGGGGCACGTATGACGCGGTGATCTGTGAGGGGGCGGGCAGTCCGGCCGAGATCAATCTGCGGCGGACCGACATCGTGAACATGGGGATCGCGCGGGGCGCGCGGCTGCCCGTGCTCGTCGTCGGCGACATCGACCGCGGGGGCGTCTTCGCCTCCTTCTTCGGCACCGTCGCCCTGCTCTCGCCCGAGGACCAGGAACTGGTCGCCGGGTTCCTGGTCAACAAGTTCCGGGGGGACGTCTCCCTGCTGGAGCCGGGCCTGGACATGCTGCACGGGCTCACCGGGCGGCGGACGTACGGCGTGCTGCCGTTCCGGCACGGGCTCGGCATCGACGAGGAGGACGGGATGGGGGTCCCCCCGCTCGAGCGAAGCCGAGAGTGGGGGAGGGTCTCGCTGCGCGGGACCGTGCGGGAGTCCGACACCGCCCCGCCCGTCGGCGAGGACGTGCTGCGCGTCGCCGTCTGCGCCGTCCCGCTCATGTCCAACTTCACGGACGTGGACGCGCTGGCCGCCGAACCCGGCGTCGTCGTGCGGTTCGTGGACCGGCCCGAGGAACTGGCCGACGCCGACCTGGTGGTGATTCCGGGGACCCGGGGAACCGTGCGCGCCCTGGAGTGGCTCCGGGAGCGGGGGCTGGCCGAGGCGATCCTGCGCAGGGCCGCCGAGCAGCGGCCCGTCCTCGGCATCTGCGGTGGCTTCCAGCTCCTCGGCGAGCACATCGAGGACGAGGTCGAGAGCCGGCTCGGACAGGTGGCGGGCCTCGGAGTCCTCCCGGTCCGGGTGCGGTTCGCCCGCGAGAAGACCCTGACCCGGCCGGTGGGGGAAGCCCTCGGCGAGCGGGTCGAGGGGTACGAGATCCATCACGGGGTCGCCGACGTCCAGGGGGGCGAGGCGTTCCTCACCGACGACCGAGGACACGGCCTGGACGGCTGCCGGGTCGGACAGACCTGGGGCACGCACTGGCACGGCTCGCTGGAGTCGGACGGATTCCGGCGGGCCTTCCTGCGCGAGGTGGCGGCCGCCGCGGGCCGCCGCTTCGTGCCCGCCGCCGACACCTCGTTCGCCGGGCTGCGCGAGGAGCAGCTCGACCGCCTCGGCGACCTGATCGAACAGCACGCGGACACCGACGCGCTCTGGCGGCTCATCGAGTCGGGCGCGCCGCAAGGACTGCCTTTCATTCCACCGGGAGCGCCCGCATGAGCACAGTGTTGTTGTTGTCGACCGCCGACACGGATCTGCTGGCGGCCCGGGCCGCTTCCGGCGCCTCGTACCGGATCGGCAACCCGACCCGGGTGGATGTCGCCGGGGAACTCCCCGCGCTCCTCGACGGCGCCGACCTCGCGGTCGTGCGGCTGCTCGGCGGCAAGCGGGCCTGGGAGGACGGGCTCGCCGCGCTCAAGGCGTCCGGCGTGCCGACCGTGCTGCTGGGCGGCGAGACCGTGCCCGACGCGGAGCTGATGGCCGAGTCGTCGGTGCCCGCCGGTGTGGTGGCGGAGGCGCTGCGGTATCTCGTCGAGGGCGGCCCGGCCAACCTGACCGAGCTGGCCCGGTTCCTCTCCGACACCGTGCTGCTGACCGGTGAGGGTTTCGTCGAGCCGCAGAAGATGCCCGAGTACGGCGTCCATGGCGAGCGTGCCTTCGTCGAGGGCCGGCCGACCATCGGGGTGCTCTTCTACCGGGCGCACGAACTGAGCGGCAACACCGCCTTCGTGGACACGCTGTGCGACGCCGTCGAGGCACACGGCGCCAACGCCCTTCCCGTGTACTGCGGTTCGCTGCGCGGGGCGGACCCGGGGCTCTACGAGATCCTCGGGCGGACCGACACCCTCGTCGCCACGGTCCTCGCCGCCGGCGGCGCGCACGCCTCGCAGGCCTCGGCGGGCGGGGACGAGGAGGCCTGGGACATCGGCGCGCTCGCCGACCTCGACGTCCCCGTGCTGCAGGGGCTGTGCCTCACCTCGTCGAAGAGCGCCTGGGAGGAGTCCGACGCCGCGCTCTCCCCCATGGACGCGGCGATGCAGGTCGCCATCCCGGAGTTCGACGGACGGATCATCACGGTCCCCTTCTCCTTCAAGGAGCAGGGCCCGGACGACGTGCCGGTGTACACCGCCGACCCCGAGCGGGCCGCACGCGTCGCCGGGATCGCCGTACGGCACGCCCGGCTGAGGCACAAGCCGAACGGCGAGAAGAAGCTGGCGCTCGTCTTCACCGCCTACCCGACCAAGCACTCGCGGGTCGGCAACGCGGTCGGCCTCGACACCCCCGCCTCGGCCATCCGGGTCCTGGACGCGCTGCGGGACGCCGGGTACGGGGTCCAGGGGCATCCGGACAACGGCGACGAGCTGATCCACCGGCTCATCAACGCCGGTGGCCACGACGTCGAATGGCTCACCGAGGAGCAGCTGGCCGCCGCGCCCGCCCGGGTCCCGCTGGCCGACTACCGGGCCTGGTTCGACAAACTCGACCCGCGCCTGCGCGACGGCATGCTGGAGGCGTGGGGCGAGCCGCCGGGTTCGCTGTACGTCGACGGGGACGACGTCGTACTGGCCTCCCTGCAGTTCGGGAACGTCGTCGTGATGATCCAGCCGCCGCGCGGCTTCGGCGAGAACCCGATCGCGATCTACCACGACCCCGACATGCCGCCGTCGCACCACTACATGGCGGCCTACCGGTGGCTGGAGAACAGTTTCGGCGCCGACGCCGTCGTGCACATGGGCAAGCACGGCACGATGGAGTGGCTGCCGGGCAAGGGCCTCGGGCTGAGCGGGGGCTGTGCACCGGACGCCGTCCTCGGTGATCTGCCGCTCGTCTACCCGTTCATCGTCAACGACCCCGGCGAGGGCACCCAGGCCAAGCGGCGCGGGCACGCCACCGTCGTGGACCATCTCGTGCCGCCGATGGCACGCGCCGACACCTACGGCGACCTGGCCAAGCTGGAGCAGCTCCTCGACGAGTACGCGCTCGTCTCCGACCTGGATCCGACGAAGGCACCGGCCGTGCGCGCGCAGATCTGGACGCTGGTGAAGGCGGCCGAGCTGCACCACGACCTGCACGTCGACGACCAGCCGGACGACGACGCGTTCGACGAGTTCGTCATGCACATCGACGGCTATCTGTGCGAGATCAAGGACGTGCAGATCAGGGACGGGCTGCACATCCTCGGCGGCGGTCCGGTCGGCGAGGCGCGGGTGAACCTCGTGCTGGCCGTGCTGCGCGCCTCTCAGGTGTGGGGCGGTCAGGCGAACGCGCTGCCGGGACTGCGGGCCGCGCTGGCCGCCCATTTCGGGCTGGCCGAGAAGGAGCTGCTCGCCGAGCCGGGCGCGCCGGTGAAGGTGCCGGTCGAGCTGACGGATCTCGTCGAGGGCCCCTCCCGTACCGGAGCCGACGCCGTCGACCTGCTGGAGCAGCTGTGCCGGCGGATCGCGGAGGGCGCGGAGGAGCACGGGTGGGCCGTCGCCGGGAGCCGGGCGCTGGTCCGTGAGGTGCTGGGCACCGAACTCCCGGACGCCGTCGCGGTGCTGGAGTTCGCGTGCACGGAGGTCGTACCGCGGCTGGAGCGGACCACCGACGAGATCGGGCACATCCTCAAGGCGCTGGACGGCGGTTACGTCCCGGCCGGTCCGTCGGGCTCGCCGACGCGCGGACTGGTCAACGTCCTGCCGACCGGCCGGAACTTCTACTCGGTCGACCCCAAGGCCATTCCCTCCAGGCTGAGCTGGGAGGTCGGGCAGTCCCTCGCGGACTCCCTCGTGCAGCGGTACCTCCAGGACACGGGCGACTACCCCAAGTCCGTCGGCCTGACGGTCTGGGGCACCTCCGCGATGCGCACCCAGGGCGACGACATCGCCGAGATCCTGGCGCTGCTCGGCTGCCGTCCGGTGTGGGACGACGCCTCGCGCCGGGTGACGGGCTTCGAGATCGTGCCCCTGGACGAGCTGAACCGGCCGCGCATCGACGTCACGGTCCGTATCTCCGGGTTCTTCCGGGACGCGTTCCCGCACGTGGTGGGGCTGATCGACGACGCGGTGCGGGCGGTGGCCGAGCTGGCCGAGCCCGCCGAGTCCAACTTCGTGCGCGCCCACGTGGACGAGGACGCCGCCGAGCACGGCGACCGGCGGCGCGCGACGGCCCGTATCTTCGGCTCCAAGCCGGGGGCCTACGGTGCCGGTCTGCTGCCGCTGATCGACGCCCGCAACTGGCGCTCGGACGCCGACCTCGCCGAGGTGTACGCCGTCTGGGGCGGCTACGCCTACGGGCGCGGGCTCGACGGGCGGGCGGCGCGCGGGGACATGGAGACGGCGTTCAAGCGGATCGCCGTCGCGGCCAAGAACGTGGACACGCGCGAGCACGACCTCGTCGACGCCGACGACTACTTCCAGTACCACGGCGGCATGGTCGCCATGGTGCGGCACCTGACGGGCGCCAACCCCGAGGCGTACGTGGGCGATTCAGCGACACCGGACCAGGTCAGGACGCGCACGCTCGGCGAGGAGACGCACCGCGTGTTCCGGGCCCGGGTGGTCAACCCGCGCTGGATGGCGGCCATGCGCCGGCACGGCTACAAGGGCGCCTTCGAGATGGCGGCGACCGTCGACTACCTCTTCGGGTACGACGCCACCGCCGGAGTCGTCGACGACTGGATGTACGAGAAACTCAGCGCCGAGTACGTCTTCGACGCGGAGAACCGGGACTTCATGAAGAAGTCCAACCCGTGGGCCCTGCGGGGCATCACCGAGCGGCTCCTGGAAGCCGCCGACCGCGGACTGTGGGCCGAGCCGGACGCCGACACGATCGAGCGGCTGCGCGCCACCTATCTGGAGCTGGAAGGCGACCTGGAGGGCGACGAGAAGTGAGTACTCCTTTCCCGTTCACGGCCGTCGTAGGCCAGGACGACCTGCGGCTCGCGCTGCTGCTGAACGCCGTCTCGCCGAAGGTGGGCGGGGTGCTGGTCCGTGGGGAGAAGGGCACCGCCAAGTCCACGGCCGTCCGCGCCCTCGCGGCGCTCATGCCCGCCCTGGACGTGGTGGTCGGCTGCCGGTTCTCCTGCGACCCCGACTCCCCCGACCCCGCGTGCCCGGACGGACCGCACGAGCCGGGGGCCTTCGAGACCCGGCCGGCCCGGATGGTCGAACTGCCCGTCGGCGCCTCCGAGGACCGGCTGGTCGGCGCCCTCGACATCGAGCGGGCGCTCGCCGAGGGCGTCAAGGCCTTCGAGCCCGGACTCCTCGCGGACGCGCACCGCGGGATCCTGTACGTCGACGAGGTCAACCTCCTGCACGACCACCTGGTCGACCTGCTGCTCGACGCGGCCGCCATGGGCGCCTCGTACGTGGAGCGCGAGGGTGTCTCCGTGCGCCACGCCGCGCGGTTCCTGCTCGTCGGGACCATGAACCCCGAGGAGGGCGAGCTGCGGCCGCAGTTGCTCGACCGGTTCGGGCTGACGGTGGAGGTGGCCGCCTCGCGCGAGCCCGACCAGCGGGTGGAGGTCGTCCGGCGCAGGCTCGCCCACGACGACGATCCGGCCGCCTTCGCCGAGCGGTGGGCGGACGAGGAGAGCGCCCTGCGCGGGCGGATCGTGGCGGCGCGCAAGCTGTTGCCCTCGGTGCGGCTGGGCGACGGGGCGCTGCGGCAGATCGCGGCGACCTGCGCCGCCTTCGAGGTGGACGGCATGCGGGCCGACATCGTGATGGCGCGGACGGCCACCGCGCTGGCCGCCTGGGCCGGGCGCGGGGACGTGCTCGCGGAGGACGTACGGCAGGCGGCGCTGCTGGCGCTGCCGCACCGCCGGCGCCGCAACCCCTTCGACGCCCCGGGGCTCGACGAGGACAAGCTGGACGAGACGCTGGAGGAGTTCGCCGGCCCGGACGACGAGGACCCCGACCCCGACCCGGACGGGCCCGGCGGCGGGGACGGCGGGGAGCCGCCGCGGTCCGACGGTGACGGGCCGCAGGGCGACGACGACACCGCCGCCCGTCCCGAGACGGACGACAGCACGGCGGGCACGGAGAGCGGCGAGGGCGGGGAGCCGCGGCCCGCCGGTTCCGGTGCCGGGGAGCAGTCCGCCGTACGGGCCGCCGAGCCGTTCCGTACGAAGGTGCTGAGCGTGCCCGGGATCGGTGAGGGCGCGGCCGGACGGCGCTCACGCGCGCGGACCGAGCACGGGCGCACGACGGGTGCGCGGCGGCCCCGCGGGACGCTGACCAAGCTGCACCTGGCCGCCACGGTGATGGCCGCCGCCCCGCACCAGCGGCAGCGGGGGCGGTCCGGGCGCGGGCTCGTCGTCCGCCGGGACGATCTGCGGCAGGCGACCCGGGAGGGGCGTGAGGGCAACCTCGTGCTGTTCGTCGTGGACGCGTCCGGGTCGATGGCGGCCCGGCAGCGGATGAGCGCGGTGAAGGGCGCCGTGCTGTCGCTGCTGCTCGACGCCTATCAGCGGCGCGACAAGGTGGGGCTCGTCAGCTTCCGGGGGACGGCCGCGGACCTCGCGCTGCCGCCCACCTCGTCGGTGGACGCCGCCGCCGTACGGCTGGAGTCGCTGCCCACCGGCGGGCGGACGCCGCTCGCCGCCGGGCTGCTCAGGGCGCACGACGTACTGCGGGTCGAGCGGCTGCGGGATCCGGCGCGGCGGGCGCTGGTCGTCGTGGTGACGGACGGACGGGCCACCGGCGGCCCTGAGCCGGTCGCCCTCGCCGGGCGGGCGGCACGGTTGTTCGCCGCCGAGTCGATCGCGTCGGTGGTCGTCGACTGCGAGTCGGGGCCCGTGCGGCTGGGGCTCGCGGGGCAGCTCGCGAACGAGCTGGGGGGCAGCGCCGTGACGCTGGACGAGCTGCGGGCCGACTCCATCGCCGGGCTGGTCAGGGACGTGCAGGGGACTTCGAGGAGGGCCGCGTAATGCCTCAGGGACAGCCGAGTGTGGTGCCGGACGACGGGCTGACCACACGTCAGCGACGCAACCGGCCGCTGGTCGTCGTGCACACGGGCGTCGGCAAGGGCAAGTCCACCGCCGCCTTCGGACTCGCGCTGCGGGCCTGGAACCAGGGGTGGCCCATCGGGGTGTTCCAGTTCGTCAAGTCGGCGAAGTGGAAGGTCGGCGAGGAGAACGCGCTGCGCGTGCTGGGCGCCTCCGGCGAGGGCGGGAGCGTCGACTGGCACAAGATGGGCGAGGGGTGGTCCTGGGTCCAGCGGGACTCCCAGACGGACAACGAGGAGAAGGCCCGCGAGGGCTGGGAACAGGTCAAGCGGGATCTCGCCGCCGAGACGTACAAGCTGTACGTGCTCGACGAGTTCGCGTACCCGATGCACTGGGGCTGGGTCGACACGGACGAGGTCGTCTCCGTGCTGCGGGACCGGCCCGGTACCCAGCACGTCGTGATCACCGGGCGGAACGCGCCGGACAAGCTCGTCGACGTCGCCGACCTGGTCACCGACATGTCCAAGGTCAAGCATCCGATGGACGCGGGCCAGAAGGGGCAGCGGGGTATCGAGTGGTGACGCCGTGCTGACCTCCCCGTCCTCCGTGCCCCGGCTGGTCGTCGCCGCGCCCTCCTCGGGCTCCGGCAAGACCACCGTCGCCACCGGGCTGATGGCCGCGCTCACCGCGCGGGGGCTCGCCGTGTCCCCGCACAAGGTCGGGCCGGACTACATCGACCCCGGGTACCACTCGCTCGCGACCGGCCGGGTGGGGCGCAACCTCGACGCGTACCTGTGCGGTCCCGAGCTGATCGGGCCGCTGTTCGCGCACGGCGCGCGCGGGTGCGACATCGCCGTGGTCGAAGGGGTCATGGGGATGTTCGACGGGGCCGCCGGGGAGGGTGAGCTGGCGTCCACCGCCCAGGTGGCGAAGCTGCTGCGGGCGCCGGTCGTGCTCGTGGTCGACGCCTCCTCGCAGTCGCGGTCCGTGGCCGCGCTCGTGCACGGGTTCGCCTCCTGGGATCCGGAGGTGCGGATCGGGGGCGTCATCTTGAACAAGGTCGCGTCCGACCGGCACGAGGAGTTGTTGCGGGAGGCGCTCGAGTCGGCCGGGGTGCCGGTGCTGGGTGTGCTGCGGCGGGTGGCTCAGGTGGACACGCCGTCCCGGCATCTGGGGCTGGTGCCGGTCGCCGAGCGGCGGGCTTCGGCGGTGGAGGCGGTTGCGGCGATGGCCGCGCAGGTTTCCAAGGGCTGCGATCTCGAGGCTCTGCTCGCGCTGGCGCGTGGTGCGGGCGTCTTGTCGGGTGCGGCCTGGGACGCGGCCGAGGCGCTGGCTTCCTCGCCCCCGCCGCCCCTGCCCTTCCCGTCCCCGGGGGCTGCCGCTCCCGGACCCCCGCTCTCGGCCCTGACCGGGCCTCGTCCTCCGACTCCCCCGGAGGGGGGACCCCCGGACGGGCTGAAGAGGAAAGTGCGGGTCGCCGTCGCGGGTGGGGCCGCGTTCACCTTCTCCTACGCCGAGCATGCCGAGTTGCTCGCCGCCGCCGGGGCCGAGGTCGTCGTCTTCGATCCGCTGCGGGACGAGGCGCTTCCGGAAGGGACCCGTGGGCTGGTCGTCGGGGGTGGGTTTCCCGAGGTGTACGCCGCCGAGCTGTCCGGGAACGAGGCGCTGCGCAAGGAGGTCGGCGAGCTCGTGGCGGCCGGTGCCCCGGTCGCCGCCGAGTGTGCCGGGCTGCTGTACCTGTGCCGGGAGCTGGACGGGCAGCCCATGTGCGGGGTGCTCGACGCCACCGCGCGGATGAGCGAGCGGCTCACGCTCGGGTACCGGGACGCCGTGGCCGTGAGCGACAGTGTGCTGGCCGTGGCCGGGACGCGGATGCGCGGACACGAGTTCCATCGGACCGTCGTCGAGCCCGGCTCGGGGGCGGCACCCGCCTGGGGAGTGCTGGCCCCGCGTCGGGTCGAAGGTTTCGTGGAGCGCGGTGTGCACGCGAGCTATCTGCACACGCACTGGGCGTCCGAGCCCGGTGTGGCCCGTCGGTTCGTGGAGAGGTGCCGGACGTCATGAGCAGCAGGCTGGTCGGAGTCGGGGTGGGTCCCGGGGATCCGGAGCTGGTGACCGTCAAGGGCGTCAACGCGCTGCGGGCCGCCGAGATCGTCGTCGTGCCCGTGATGGACAGCGGGGAGCGCGGACGGGCCGAGGCCACCGTGCTGCACTACGCGCCGGCGGAGAAGATCGTCCGGGTCGTCTTCGCGCTCAACGAGCGGACCGACCGGGCGCGGCGGGAGGCCGCCTGGGACGCCGCGGGGGAGCGGGTCGCCGAGCTGCTGCGGCAGCACGGCAGCGTCGCCTTCGCGACCATCGGCGATCCCAACGTGTACTCCACCTTCACCTATCTCGCACAGACCATCGTGGAGTCGGTGCCGGGCGTGGTGATCGAGACCGTCCCCGGGATCACCGCCATGCAGGATCTCGCGGCGCGGTCGGGCGCCGTGCTGACCGAGGGCACCGAGCCGTTGACGCTGGTGCCGGTGACCGCGGGTTCGGCCGTGCTGAAGGACGCGCTCGCCAGGCCGGGGACCGTCGTGGCCTACAAGTTCGGACGGCAGGCCGCCGAGGTCGCCGAGGCACTGCGGGAGACCGGGCGGCTCGGGGACGCCGTGTGGGGCTCGGCGCTCGGTCTGGCGGAGGAGTCCATCCGGCCCGCCGGGGAGCTGGACGGCGAGCCGCTGCCGTATCTCTCCACGCTCATCGCGCCCGCGCGGCGCGAGGGCGGCCGGGGCGGCAAGCTGTGAGTCCGTCCGCCGCCGGGTCACGAGGCCAGGCCCACCACCAGCCAGATGAAGGCCGCGCCCGCGACCGTGCACAGCACGGTCGAGCGGGCGGGGTGTTCGTGGTGCGCCTCGGGGAGGATCTCGGCGGCCGCCAGATAGAGGAGCGCGCCGCCGAAGAAGCCCAGATAGGCGCCGAGCAGCTGCTCGGGGATGGTGACGAAGGACGTCGAGGCCGCGCCGACGACCGGTGCGGCCGCGTCCGCGAACAGCATGGCCAGGGCCTTGCGGCGGTCGTTCCCGTACAGGCTCGTGATCGTGTAGGTGTTGAAGCCGTCCGCGAAGTCGTGGGCGATGACCGCCAGTGCGACGGCGATGCCCATGCCGCCGCCCACCTGGAAGGCCGCGCCGATCGCCACGCCGTCCATGGCGCTGTGGCCGACCATCGCCGCGGCCGCCGTCAGGCCGACCTCGGGGGCCCGGCCGTCGTGCTCCTCGGCGCCGTGCGCGGCCTGCCGTACCGCCAGCAGGCGTTCCACCAGATGGGCCAGCAGGAAGCCCGCCACGAAGAGCAGCAGCGCGGCCGGGACGCCGAAGACCTCGGTGCCGGCCGCCTCCAGTGCCTCCGGCAGCAGATCGAGGCCGACGACGCCCAGCATCAGGCCGCCGGCCAGGCCCAGCACCAGGTGGCGGCGGTCGGTCACGCGCTGTGCCGTCCAGCCGCCGGCCAGCGTCATGAGGAACGCGCCGAGCGCGACGAAGACCGCCATAGGCCCTTGCTATCCGATCAACCCCCGATCGCGCACATCCGCGCCGCCCGCCGGCCCCGCAAATCAGCGGTAACGCACACACAACGCCCGTGATGAGAGGACCCGAACCCATGGCCGATGCCCCCACCGGCAAGGTGACCTTCGTCGGTGCCGGCCCCGGCGCCGCCGACCTGCTGACGTTCCGCGCCGCGCGTGCCATCGCCGACGCCGACGTCGTGATCTGGGCCGCGAGCCTGGTCCAGGCGGAGGTTCTCGAGCACGCGCGCGAGGGCGCGGAGATCCTCGACTCGGCGACCATGTCCCTGGAGGACGTCGTCGCCGTGTACGAGCGGGCCCGCCGGGAGGGGCTGAAGGTCGCCCGCATCCACTCCGGCGACCCCGCCCTCTGGGGCGGTACGCAGGAGCAGCTCGACCGGTGCGAGGAGCTCGGCCTCGAGACCGAGATCGTGCCCGGGGTCTCCTCCTTCTCGGCCGTCGCCGCGCTCGCCCGGCGCGAGCTGACGATCCCCGAGGTCGCGCAGTCGGTCGTCCTCACCCGGCTCGGCGGCGGCAAGACGCCGATGCCGCCCGGCGAGGAGGTACGGGAGTTCGCCAAGCACGGCACGACCATGGCGATCTTCCTGTCGGCCGCGCGCAGCGGTCAGCTGGTGCGGGAACTGCTGGAGGGCGGCTACCCGACCGCCACCCCGGTGGTCATCGCCTACCAGGCGACCTGGCCGGAGGAGCTGGTCGTGAAGTGCACGATCGAGACGCTGGAGGAGACCGTCAAGGAGCACAAGCTCTGGAAGCACACCCTCTTCCTGGTCGGCCCCGCCCTCGACGCGCACGGCACCCGCTCGCACCTCTACCACCCCGGTCACTTCCACGGCTATCGCAAGGCCGACCCGGAGGCCCGCCGGGCGCTGCGGACACGGGGTGCCGGTACGTGAACCGACCGATCACCGGCCGGCCGGTCACCGTCGTCGGTACGGGCACGGGGACGGCGCCCGGCGAGGACGTCCTGGCCTGCGCCGAACTCGTCGTGGGCGGGCGGCGCCATCTGGACGCCGCGGAGCTGCCCGCGTCCGTCGAGCGGATCGTGCTCGGTCCGCTCGCCCCGGCCCTCGACGCCATGGAGGAGTACGTCGCGAAGGACCGGCGCGTGGTCGTGCTGGCCTCCGGCGACCCCGGCTTCTTCGGGATCGTGCGGGCGCTGGCCGAACGGTTCGGGGCGCACCGGCTGGACGTCCGGCCCGGTGTCTCCTCCGTGGCCACCGCCTTCGCGCGGCTCGGACTGACCTGGGACGACGCCGTCGTCGTGAGCGCGCACGGGCGCGATCCCCGCACGGCCGTCAACGTCTGCCGGGCGCACCCGAAGGTCGCCGTCCTGACCGGGCCGGGCGCCGGGCCCGCCGAGCTGGGCGCCGCGCTCGCGCGCAGCGCGCCCGGCCGGGTGCTCGTCGTGGCCTGCGCGCTCGGCGACCCGGCGGGCGAACGCGTGGAGCGCGTCTCCCCCGGCGAGGCCGCCGGACGCGACTGGGGTACGGCGGTGAGTGTCGTCCTGTGCCTGGACGAGGCGCGGACGCTCGGTCCGGTACGGACGCTGGCCGGGCCCGGGTTCCGGCCCGCCGGGTGGGCGCTGGACGAGGGCGACTTCGCCCACCGCGACTCGATGATCACCAAGTTCGAGGTGCGGGCGCTGGCCCTGGCCCGGCTCGGACCGCGCTCCGGCGATCTGGTCTGGGACGTGGGCTCCGGGTCGGGATCCGTGGCCGTGGAGTGCGCGCGGCTCGGCGCCGCCGTCAGCGCCGTCGAGAGGGCGGCGGACGGGGTCGCGCGGATCCGCGCCAACGCCGAGGCGCACGGCGTCGACGTGCACGTGGTGCACGGCGGCGCGCCCGACGCGCTGGCCGGACTCGACGATCCCGACGCCGTGTTCGTCGGCGGCGGCGGGCGCGAGCTGCCGGGCATCGTCGCCGCGTGCGCGCGGCGGGCCCGGCGGACCGTGGTCGTCGCGATGGCCGCGCTGGACCGGGTCCCGGCGGTGCGGGCCGCGCTCGGCGACGCCGGGTTCGGCTGCGACGGTGTGCTGCTGCACTCCTCACGGCTCGCGCCGCTGCCGGGTGACGTGACCCGGCTGGCCGCGACCAATCCCGTTTTCCTGCTGTGGGGTGTCAAGGACGCCGTCGGCGCGCACCCTGTTCACCGAGAAGGAGTAGCCCTGTGATCGGCCTCATTTCCGCCACCGCGGCGGGGGCGGCGGCGCGCGACCGGCTGGCCGCGGCCTGGCCGGACCGCACGCGCGTGTACGACGGCCCGGTCGGGGACGCCGTCCGGCGGGCGTTCGCCGAGTGCGAGCAGCTCGTGTGCTTCCTGGCGACCGGGGCGGTCGTCCGCCTGGTCGCGCCGCTGCTGTCCGACAAGACGTGCGACCCGGGTGTGGTGTGCGTCGACGAGGCCGGGCGGTTCGCCGTCCCGGTGATCGGCGGGCACGCCGGCGGAGCCAACGAACTCGCTCTGGCCGTGGGCGAGTTGCTGGGTGCGCAGCCGGTGGTGACCACGGCCACGGACGCCGTCGGCATCCCCGGTCTCGACACGCTCGGCCTTCCCGTGGAGGGCGACGTGGCCGGCGTGACGCGGGCCCTGCTGGACGGCGAGCCGGTCGCGCTGGCCGCCGAGGTGGCGTGGCCGCTGCCGCCGGTGCCGTTCGCGGAGCGGGGGTCGTACACCGTGCGGCTGACGGACCGCGCGGTCGAGCCCGGGTCCAAGGAGGTGCTGCTGCGTCCGCCGTCCCTCGTCGTCGGTGTCGGCGCGTCCGGGGGCGCCCCGGCCGACGAGGTGCTCGGCCTCGTCGAGGGCGTGCTGCGGGAGGCGGGGCTGTCCGTCCGCAGTCTCGCCGAGCTCGCCACCGTCGACGCCAAGCGGTACGAGCCGGGCATCGTCGAGGCCGCCCGGCGGCTCGGCGTGCCCGTGGTGACGTACCGCGCCGAGGAGCTGGCGGGCGTCGAGGTGCCGAACCCGTCCGACGCGCCGCTCGCCGCCGTCGGCACGCCGTCCGTGGCGGAGGCGGCGGCCCTGATCGGCGGGGGTGAACTCCTCGTCCCCAAGCGGAAGTCGGAGCGCGCGGACGGGCGGCCCGCGATGGCCACCTGTGCCGTCGTACGGCGCCCCGCGCGCGGGCGGCTCGCGGTGGTCGGGCTCGGGCCCGGCGCCCGGGACCTGCTCACGCCGCGGGCGAAGGCGGAGCTGGAGCGGGCCTCGGTGCTCGTCGGCCTCGACCAGTACGTCGACCAGATCCGCGACCTGCTGCGACCCGGCACCCGGATCCTGGAGTCGGGGCTCGGCGCCGAGGAGGAGCGGGCCCGGACGGCCGTCGAGGAGGCCCGGCGCGGGCGGAGCGTGGCGCTGATCGGCAGCGGGGACGCGGGCGTGTACGCGATGGCCTCCCCCGCGCTCGCCGAGGCGTCCGACGACATCGACGTGGTCGGGGTGCCGGGGGTGACCGCCGCGCTCGCGGCCGGCGCGATCCTCGGCGCGCCGCTGGGCCACGACCATGTGTCGATCAGCCTGTCCGATCTGCACACGCCGTGGGAGGTCATCGAGCGGCGGGTGCGGGCGGCGGCCGAGGCGGACATCGTGGTCACCTTCTACAACCCCCGTTCCCGGGGACGCGACTGGCAGCTCCCCAAGGCGCTCTCGATCCTCGCCGAGCACCGGGAGCCGACGACACCGGTGGGTGTCGTGCGCAACGCCTCGCGCCCGGACGGCACCGCGCGGCTGACGACGCTCACGGAACTCGACCCGGCCTGGGTCGACATGATGACGGTCGTGACCGTGGGCAACACGGCGACCCGGAACATCGCGGGGCGCATGGTGACGCCGCGCGGCTACCGATGGCAGGACAACTCCCCGGAAGGCTCGCGGGACGACTCCCTGGAGGGCGCCCTGTGAACCGTGTGGTCCATCCGATCGAGCAGGAGTCCTTCCGGCGGCTGCGTGCCCGCCTGGACACCTCGCACTTCGCGCCGCTGAGCCGGGCGGTGGTGGAGCGGGTCATCCACTCCGCCGCCGATCTGGAGTACGCGCACGATCTCGTGCTGGACGAGGCCGAGTTGGCGCAGGCGCACGCCGCGCTGCACGCCGGGGCGCCGGTCGTCGTCGACGTGGAGATGGTGGCCGCGGGGATCACCCGGCGGGAGACCGTCTGCCGTCTCAGGGACGCCACGGCCGGCCCCGGTCTCACCCGGTCCGCCCACGCGATCCGGCTGGCGTACGAGGAGGTCGGGCCCGGCGCCCTCTGGGTGATCGGCTGCGCGCCGACCGCCCTGGAGGAGCTGCTGACGCTGGGCGCCTCCCCCGCGCTGGTCATCGGCCTGCCCGTCGGCTTCGTCGGGGCGGCCGAGTCGAAGGCCGCGCTCCGCGAGAGCGGACTGCCCGCCGTGAGCAACGTGTCCGAGAAGGGCGGGTCGGCGGTCGCCGCCGCCGCGCTCAACGCCCTGCTGTACACCCCCCTTTCGCTCTCCGAGGAGAAACAGTGACCACCCAGCCGCCCGCCCTGCTCATCGCCGGCCATGGCACCCGGGACGAGGCCGGAGCCGAGGCGTTCCGTGACTTCGTACGGGAGTTGGGCCGCCGCCACCCCGAACTGCCCGTCGCGGGCGGTTTCATCGAGCTGTCCCCGCCGCCGCTGGGCGAGGCGGTGACGGAACTGGTGGAACGTGGCGTACGAAGGTTCGCCGCCGTACCGCTGATGCTGGTGTCCGCCGGGCACGCCAAGGGCGACATCCCCGCGGCGCTGTCCCGCGAGAAGGAGCGGCACCCGGGGATCTCCTACACGTACGGGCGTCCGCTGGGCCCGCACCCGGCGCTGCTGCAGGTGCTGGAGCGGCGGCTGGACGAGGCGCTGGGCACCGTGGGGCGCACCCCCGAGGACCTGGCCGACGTGACCGTGCTGCTGGTCGGGCGCGGTTCGACGGACCCGGACGCCAACGCCGAGGTGTACAAGGCGGCGCGGCTGCTGTGGGAGGGGCGCGGGTACGCGGGTGTGGAGACCGCGTTCGTGTCGCTGGCCGCACCGGACGTGCCGAGCGGGCTCGACCGCTGTGTGCGGCTGGGGGCGAAGCGGATCGTCGTGCTCCCCTACTTCCTGTTCACCGGGATCCTTCCCGAGCGGGTCCGGCACCAGACCGAGGGCTGGGCGGCCGCGCATCCGGAGGTCGAGGTGCGGTCGGCGGACGTCATCGGTCCCGAGCCGGAGCTGCTCGACCTGGTGATGGAGCGGTACGAGGAGGCCGTCAAGGGCGACCTGCGGATGAACTGCGACTCGTGCGTGTACCGGATCGCGCTGCCGGGCTTCGAGGACAAGGTGGGCACGCCGCAGCAGCCGCACTTCCACCCGGACGACGAGGGCCACCACCACGACGGCCACCACCATCACGGCCACGCGCACTCCCATGCGCACTGAGGGACCCGCCGAGGGACCCGCCGCGGGTCACCCCGGCGGCCACGACCTGCGCCACCACGGGGACGCCGAGGTGCGCGACGACGGCTCGGCGCTCGTCGACCTCGCGGTGAACGTCCGCGCGGACACCCCTCCGCGCTGGCTGCGGGAGCGGGTCGCCGCGTCCCTGGGCGGCCTGGCGGCCTACCCGGACGGCCGGGCCGCGCGGGCGGCGGTCGCGGCGCGGCACGGGCTGCCCGTCGAGCGGGTGCTGCTGACGGCGGGCGCGGCGGAGGCGTTCGTGCTGCTGGCACGGGCCCTGAAGGTGCGGCGGCCCGTCGTCGTGCACCCGCAGTTCACCGAGCCGGAGGCGGCGCTGCGGGACGCGGGGCACAGCGTGGACCGGGTGGTGCTGCGCGCCGAGGACGGCTTCCGGCTGGATCCGGCGGCCGTCCCGGAGACGGCGGACCTGGTGGTCATCGGCAATCCGACGAACCCCACGTCGGTGCTGCACCCGGCGGAGACGATCCGGCGGCTGGCCCGGCCCGGACGGACGCTGGTGGTCGACGAGGCGTTCATGGACGCGGTGCCGGGCGAGCGGGAGGCCCTCGCCGGACACACGGACGTGCCCGGCCTGGTGGTGCTGCGCAGCCTGACCAAGACCTGGGGGCTGGCCGGGCTGCGGATCGGCTATGTGCTCGCCGCGCCGGAGACCGTCGCCGACCTGGAGCGGGCCCAGCCGCTGTGGCCGGTGTCCACGCCGGCGCTGGTGGCGGCCGAGGCGTGCATGGGGGCGCAGGCACTGGCGGAGGCCGCCCACGCCGCCCACCGCGTCGCCGCGGACCGGGCGCATCTCGTGGCCGGTCTGGAGGAGTTCGCCGTCGAGGGGGTGCGGGTCGCAGGGCCTGCGGAGGGCCCGTTCGTCCTGGTGCGGCTGCCCGGGGCCGACGCCGTCCGCCGACGGCTGCGCACCCTGGGGTTCGCGGTCCGGCGCGGGGACACCTTCCCGGGGCTGGACGAGGAGTGGCTGCGGCTGGCGGTACGGAACCGGGCGACGGTGAACCGCTTCCTCCAGGCGCTGGACCAGGCGTTGGCCCTGACCCGGGGATGAGGGCGGGGTCCCTCGGACGAGCGGGGTCCCGGGAAAAGGCCGGAGCCCCGCGGATGAGGCCGGAGTCCCGGGAAGGACGCCGGGGTCCCGGGGATGATGCCCGAGCCCCGGGAAGGACGCCGGGGTCCCGGGGATGATGCCCGAGCCCCGGGGATGACGCCGGGGTCCCGGGGATGACGCCGGGGTCCCGGGGATGATGCCCGAGCCCCGGGGATGACGCCGGGGTCCCGGGAAAGAGGCCGGAGTCCCGGGAAGGACGCCGGGGTCCCGCGTGTTTTCCGTGCGTGTCTTCGAATCCGTCGGCACGCACGTTCTCCACAACCGTCCGCGGCACGGCGCTCTCAGCTCACCACCGTGCCGTTCAGTACCACCCGGCGCGGGGCCGCCAGCACCCGTACGTCTTCGCGCGGGTCGCTCTCGTAGACCACCAGGTCCGCCGGAGCGCCCTCCACCAGACCGGGGCGCCCGAGCCACTCGCGCGCGCCCCAGGTCGTCGCCGCGAGCGCCGCCAGCGGGGGGATGCCCGCCGTCACCAGCTCCGCGACCTCCGCGGCCACCAGACCGTGCGGCAGCGTGCCGCCGGCGTCCGTGCCGACGAAGACCGGGATGCCGGCGTCGTAGGCGGAGCGCACGGTGTCGTAACGGCGTTCGTGGAGCCGGCGCATATGGGCCGACCAGCGCGGGAACTTGGACTCGCCGCCGGCGGCCAGGCCCGGGAAGGTGGCGATGTTGACCAGGGTCGGCACGATCGCCACGCCTCGTGACGCGAACAGCGGGATCAGCTCGTCGGTCAGGCCCGTCGCGTGCTCGACGCAGTCGATGCCCGACTCGACGAGGTCGCGCAGGGAGTTCTCGGCGAAGCAGTGCGCCGTCACCCGCGCGCCCAGGCGGTGGGCCTCCGCGATGGCCGCCTCGGCCGCCTCCCGCGGCCAGCTGGGGGCCAGGTCGCCCACCTCGCGGTCGATCCAGTCGCCGACCAGCTTGACCCAGCCGTCACCGCGCCGGGCCTCCCGCGCGACGTACGCGACCAGGTCCTCGGGCTCGATCTCGTGCGCGTAGCCGCGGATGTAGCGGCGGGTGCGGGCGATGTGCCGGCCCGCCCGGATGATCTTCGGGAGGTCCTCGCGGTCGTCGACCCAGCGGGTGTCCGAGGGCGAGCCGGCGTCGCGGATCAGCAGGGCGCCCGCCTCGCGGTCGGTCAGCGCCTGCTTCTCGGCGACGTCCGTGTCGACGGGGCCGTGCGCGCCCAGACCCACATGGCAGTGGGCGTCGACCAGGCCGGGCAGCGCCCAGCCCTCGACCGTGCGCACGTCGCGGGCGCCGACGGGACGGTCGTAGGAGATCCGGCCGCCGACGACCCACAACCCGTCGCGGACGTCGTCGGATCCGGTCAGGATCCGGCCCTTCACGTGCAGCACCGCGCGATCGCTCATGCGGTGCACCCTAACTACTGCTCCGGCTCGCCCTTCCGGTCCCCCGCCCGGCCGTCCACCCGGCCGTCTCCCTGACCGTCCACCTGGCCGGAGGCGCCTTCCCCCGCGTCGGCCAACTCGGCCATCGCCGGGTCGAGGAGGCGGGAGAGGAAGTGCCGGGTGCGCTCGTGGCTGGGGTTCCCGATGACCTCGGCCGGGGTGCCGTCCTCCACGATCACCCCGCCGTCCATGAAGACGACCCGGTCGGCGACCTCGCGGGCGAAGGTCATCTCGTGGGTGACGACCATCATCGTCATGCCCTCGTCGGCCAGCATCCGCATGACCGCGAGGACGTCGCCGACCAGCTCCGGGTCGAGCGCCGACGTCGGCTCGTCGAACAGCATCACCTCGGGCCCCATGGCCAGCGCGCGGGCGATCGCGACGCGCTGCTGCTGGCCGCCGGAGAGGGAGGCGGGGTAGGCGTCCGCCTTCTCCGACAGCCCCACCCGCTCCAGGTTCTCGGCGGCCACCTTCGCCGCCGCCGCCTTGCCGCGCCGGAGCACCCGGCGCTGCGGGAGCGTGAGGTTCTCGGTCACCGTCAGGTGCGGGAAGAGGTTGAACTGCTGGAAGACCATCCCGATACGGCGGCGGACGGCGTCGATGTCGACGTCCGGGTCGGTGAGTTCGGTACCGCCCACGAAGACCTGGCCCTTGGTGGGCTCCTCCAGCAGGTTCACACAGCGCAGCAGCGTCGACTTGCCGGAACCGGACGGGCCGATCACACAGACGACCTCGCCCTGGCCGATCTCCAGGTCGATGCCGCGCAGCACCTCGTTGGCGCCGAACGACTTGTGCAGGTCGCGGACTTCGATCTCGGCTCGGCTCATCTCACGGCCTCCTGGGCCTTGGCCTCCATGCGCCGCACGACGAAGCCGAGCGGGATGGTCACCAGCAGGTAGCACAGGCCGGCGACCAGGATCGGCGTGGAGTTGGCGGTGGTGCTGGCCAGGTCACGGCCGTACTTGGACAGTTCACGCTCCTCCAGCGTCACCCCGAGGAGCAGCACCAGGGAGGAGTCCTTGAAGAGCATGATCAGCTCGTTGGTGAGCGGCGGGAGGATGATCCGGAACGCCTGCGGGATGATGACCGAGACCATCGCGCGGGCGGGCGAGAAGCCCAGCGACCGGGCCGCCTCAAGCTGTCCCTTGGGCACCGCCTGGATGCCCGCGCGGAACGTCTCCGCCATGTACGCGGCCCCGATCAGGCCGAGCCCGAGGGCCGCCTTGCCGTAGGTGCCGCCGACGATCTCCGTGCCGGGGAAGGCCAGCGGCACGGCCACGCCGATGAAGACGAAGATCAGCAGGGCGGGCAGACCGCGGAAGATCTCGATGTAGACACCGGCCAGCCAGCGGTACGGGCCCACGGAGGACAGCCGCATCAGGGCGATGACCAGCCCGAGCACCAGGCCGAGGACGAAGCCGGACACCGTGTACAGCACGGTGTTCTTCAACGCCAGCGTGATGACGTCGGGGAACATCTCCTTCGCGATGTCCCACTGGGCGAACTGGTTCTTCAGCCGGCCCCAGTCCGCCGTGACCGCGAAGACGATCACGGCGGCGACGAAGACGACGTACTGCGCGCCGCGCGAGAGGCTGCGCTTCTGCCGCCGGGTCAGGCCCTTCTTCTTCGGTTGGAGTCGTACGTCGCTGTCGGCCATGGGGTCAGGAGGCCGAGGCGGCGGCCGACGGGGACGCGGCCGACTCGTCGTACGGGCCGATCCACTTCTCGTACAGCTTCTTGTAGGTGCCGTCGGCCTTCGCGTCCGCCAGCGCCTTGTTGATCGCGGCGACCAGCTTGGTGTTGCCCTTCTTCACCGTGAAGCCGTACTGCTCGCCGGTGTTGAGGTTGTCGACGACCTTGAAGGCGTCGGCGTTGGCCTTGTCCTTCAGCCAGCCCTGGACGACCGGGAAGTCGATGATGACGGCCTTGACCTGGCCGGTGCGCAGACCGTTGAGGACGGCGTCGGAGGACTCGAAGGAGACCGGGTCGAAGCCCTGCTTCTTGGCGTAGTCCTCGCCGGTGGTCTGCGCCTGGGCGCCGAGCTTGACGCCCTTGGACTTCACGTCGGCGAGCGAGGTGACGCCCGCGCCCTTGTCGACCAGGACGGCCTGGGTGGCCTCGAAGTAGGGGTCGGAGAAGTCGACGTTCTTCTTGCGCTCGTCGGTGATGGTCATGCCGGCCGCGGCCAGGTCGCACTCGCCGGAGTTGAGGAAGGCGCCGGTCTTGAAGTTCTCGAACGGCGTGTCGAGGATCTCCTGCTTCACGCCCAGGTTCTTGGCGGCCAGGTCGATCAGGGCCACGTCGAAGCCCTGCACCTTGCCGTCGATCTCCGACTGGAAGGGCGGGTAGGGCAGGTGGGTGCAGGTGGTGAGCTGGCCCGCCTTGACGAGCTCGACCCCGCCGGCGGCGGTCCTGGAGCCGCTGCCGCCGTCATCGGTGGAGGTGCAGGCGGCGACGAGCATCAGCCCGGCCGTCACGGTGGTGGCGGCCAGGACGCGGGTCCGGCGGCCGGGGAGGGTGTTCACGGCGGGCCTTCCTGTAAGGGAACTGTGGGTTCCGATTATAAGGAGATGTTTGAGGCTCTCAAATCAAACCGTTGGTCACCGGGCCGTGCGGCCTGCGAAGTGGCCGGTGGGGAGGGCGGGAAGGGTGGGGGGCGTGCCGGTTAGTCTCGTCACCTCTACCCAGTGAGTGAAGAGAGCACCGCCGTGACACACCCGTTCCTGGATCTTGCCCCGCTGAGTGCCGCGCATTTCGCCTCGATCGAGGACCGCGTGGCGCGGCTGCTGGACACCCGGCAGGACGTCGTGATCATGCAGGGCGAGGCGCTGCTGCCGCTGGAGGGCGCGATCCGCGCTGCGGCCGGTCCGGGCACGACCGCGCTCAACGTGATCACCGGCCCGTACGGGCAGACCTTCGGGGACTGGCTGCGGGACTGCGGCGCCACGGTGATCGACCTGGCGGTGCCCTTCCACACGGCGGTGACGGCCGCGCAGATCCGGGAGGCGTTCGCCGAGCACCCCGGGATCGACTTCGTGTCGCTGGTGCACGCGGAGGCGGCGACCGGCAACACCAACCCGGTCGCGGAGATCGGCGAGGTGGTGCGGGAGCACGGCGCGCTGTTCTACCTGGACGCGGTCGCCTCGATCGGCGCGGAGCCGGTGCTGCCGGACGCGTGGGGCGTGGACCTGTGCGTGATCGGCGCGCAGAAGGCGATGGGCGGTCCGGCGGGCGTGTCGGCGGTGTCGGTGAGCGAGCGGGCGTGGGCGCGGATGGCCGCGAACCCGAGGGCGCCGCGCCGGTCGTACCTGTCCCTGCTGGACTGGAAGGAGCGCTGGGTCGACGGCGGCCGCAAGGCGCTGCTGCACGCGCCGGCGCAGCTGGAGATGCTGGCGCTGGAGGCGTGTGTCGAGCGGATCGAGGCGGAGCGGCCGGAGACGGTGATGGCCCGGCACGCGTCCGCCGCCGCCGCGACGCGCGCCGGCGCCCTGGCACTGGGCGGCGGGCTGGAGCCGTACGTGCGTGACGCGGCGGAGGCGGCGCCCGTCGCCACGACGCTGCGCACGCCGTCGGGGGTGGTGGCCTCGGAGCTGGTGGCGCGGGCGCTGGCGAGCGACTCCGGGCTGCCGCTGGCCGCGGGTGGGGGCGCGCTGGCCACGGAGATGATCCGGGTCAACCACTACGGAGGCGACGCGACCGTCGGCGTGGTGCAGGGATGCCTGGCGGCGCTGGGTGCCGCGCTGGCGGAGAAGGGCCGGGACGTCGATCCGGAAGGGGCCCGGCGGGCCGTGGAGGGCGCCTGGCGGTAGGCGCGGCCGGTCCACCGGGCCCGGTCCGCCGCCGGACGACGTCGAAGCCCCGCTGTCGAAGCCCCGCTGTCGGTGCCGCCTGTCATGCTGCCCCGCATGACCTCCGACACTCCCCTCATGCTCCCCGACGGCCGACCCGTCCCCCTGCTGACCGGTGACGAACTCCCCATGCTGGAGAGCTGGTTGGCATTCCACCGAGCCACGCTCGAGCTGAAGTGCGCGGGGCTGGACGACGAGCAGCTGCGGCAACCGGCGGCCGAGCCGTCCGAGTTGACCCTGCTCGGTCTCGTCCAGCATCTCGCCGAGGTGGAACGCAACTGGTTCCAGCGGGCGTTCGCCGGACTGGACGTGCCGCCCGTCTTCGAGGAGGGCACCGGGTACGCCCTCGACGCCGGGCGGGGCCTCGACGGGGCGCTGACCGCCTGGCGCCGGGAGATCGCGCGCGGACGTGAGCTGATCGCCGGGCGGCCGCTCGAGGCCACCGGGCGGATCGCCGACGGGCCGATGGCCGGGCTCGAGGTCAGCCTGCGCTGGGTGCTGATCCACATGATCGAGGAGTACGCCCGCCACAACGGCCACGCGGACATTCTTCGGGAGAGTATCGACGGGGTCAAGGGAGCCTGAATTCAGGTTAATTCCCGAATTCCCGTCGACTCCTTTCCCGGACTTCTTCTCGACGATAGCTTTCCTGAGTTCTTCTGCCCCGATTCACCGTACCTAAACGCAGGGAATTTCGGGCAGGTTTCGAGTGCGTGACGCATTGCACAAGCGGAGCGATATGCACCTTTCGCGGGGTGCATAAGTGGACAAAACCGCCACCTGCCCCGGTGGCATCACGGAATCACCACGGCCTCTCCATGCGTTTTCGAATTTCCCTGGGTAAGTTCAATCCGCATGACTGCCGCACAAGCAGACCTACGTATCGACAGCCCGTCGATGGAAGACGGCGCAGCGCTCTGGCGTCTCGCGAAGGAATCCGGGACGCTCGACCTGAACTCGTCCTACAGCTATCTGCTGTGGTGTCGCGACTTCGCCGCCACCTCGGCGGTGGCCCGCGCGGAGGGCGGCGAGCCGGTCGGGTTCGTGACCGGGTACGTCCGGCCTGAGGACCCGCAGACCCTGCTGGTCTGGCAGGTGGCCGTCGACGCCGCGCACCGTGGTCGCGGCCTCGCCGCCGCCCTGCTGGACGGGCTGGCCTCGCGGGTCGCCGCCGAACGCCCGCTCACCGCCGTGGAGACCACGATCACGCCGGGCAACACCGCCTCCGAGCGGCTGTTCACGTCGTTCGCCGACCGGCACGGGGCGACCGTCACCCGTGAGGTGCTGTTCGGCGCCGGCCTGTTCCCCGACGGCCCGCACGACCCCGAGGTCCTGTACCGGATCGGCCCCCTCGCCTTCTGACCCGCCCGCCCCGCCTCCGCCCGCCTGTGCCTGCGACCCCCACTCCGAGGAGCGTTTCGTCGTGACCATCACCCAGCCCGACCTCAGCGTGTTCGAGACCCTCGAGTCCGAGGTGCGCAGCTACTGCCGCAGCTGGCCCGCGGTCTTCGACCGGGCGCAGGGCAGCCGTATGCACGACGAGGACGGTCACCGCTACCTGGACTTCTTCGCCGGCGCCGGATCCCTCAACTACGGCCACAACAACCCCGTGCTGAAACGGGCGTTGGTCGACTATCTGATGCGGGACGGCGTCACGCACGGGCTCGACATGTCGACCGTGGCCAAGCGGACCTTCCTGCAGACCTTCCAGGATCTGGTGCTGCGGCCGCGTGACCTGCCCTACAAGGTCATGTTCCCGGGCCCGACCGGCACCAACGCCGTGGAGTCGGCCCTGAAACTGGCGCGGAAGGTGAAGGGACGCGAGGCCATCGTGTCGTTCACCAACGCCTTCCACGGGATGTCCCTCGGGTCGCTCGCCGTGACCGGCAACGCCTTCAAGCGGGCCGGCGCCGGGGTACCGCTGGTGCACGGCACGCCGATGCCGTTCGACAACTACTTCGAGGGCCAGGTCCCCGACTTCCTGTGGTTCGAGCGGCTGCTCGAGGACCAGGGGTCCGGCCTGAACAAGCCCGCCGCCGTGATCGTCGAGACCGTGCAGGGCGAGGGCGGCATCAACGTCGCGCGTCCGGAGTGGCTGCGGGCGCTCAAGGACCTGTGCGAGCGCCAGGACATGCTGCTGATCGTCGACGACATCCAGATGGGATGCGGGCGCACCGGGGCCTTCTTCTCCTTCGAGGAGGCCGGGATCGTCCCGGACATCGTGACCGTCTCCAAGTCGATCAGCGGCTACGGACTGCCCATGTCGCTCTGCCTGTTCAAGCCCGAGCTGGACGTGTGGGAGCCGGGTGAGCACAACGGCACCTTCCGCGGCAACAACCCGGCCTTCGTCACCGCCACCGCCGCCCTCGAGACGTACTGGGCCGACGGGTCCGCGATGGAGAAGCAGACCCGGGCGCGGGGCGAGCAGATCGAGCAGGGTCTCATCTCGATCACCGAGGAGAACCTCGCCGACATCAAGGAGTACCGGGGCCGCGGTCTCGTGTGGGGCCTGGAGTTCCACGAGAAGGCGCGGGCCGGGCGGGTCGCGAAGCGGGCCTTCGAGCTCGGGCTGCTGATCGAGACGTCCGGTCCGGAGAGCGAGGTCGTCAAACTGCTCCCCGCCCTGACCATCACCCCCGAGGAACTGGACGAGGGCCTCAGTGTCGTCGCCCGCGCCGTACGGGAGACCGTCTGACGTCCTCGGACCCCGTATCCCCTATCTAGGAGGCATCGCACCACCGTGATCGTCCGTTCGTTCAAGGACATCGAAGGCACCGACCGGCATGTGCGGGCGGCGTCCGGCACCTGGGAGAGCAAGCGCATCGTGCTCGCCCAGGAACGGGTCGGGTTCTCGCTGCACGAAACGATTCTGTACGCGGGTACCGAGACGTCGATGTGGTACGCGAACCACGTCGAGGCCGTCGTCTGCGTCGAGGGCGCGGCCGAACTGACCGACCACGAGACCGGGCGGACGCACACCATCACGCCCGGCACCATGTACCTCCTCGACGGGCACGAGCGGCACACGCTCCGCGTCAAGGACGACTTCCGCTGCATCTGCGTGTTCAACCCGCCCGTCACGGGACGGGAGGACCACGACGAGAACGGCGTCTACCCCCTGCTGACCGAGCCCGAGGAGGTGTGAGCATCGTGACCACCCTCACCGATCTCTACCCCACCCGTGGCACCACCGAGGTGTCCGTACCCCGCCAGGATCCCGTCGTCTGGGGCTCCCCCGACACGCCGGGCCCGATCCCGGCGGCCGGCCTCCAGGAGTACGAGCGCGACGGCTTCCTCGCCGTCGACCAGTTGATCGGCGACGACGAGGTCACCGTCTGCCGGCGGGAGCTGGAGCGGCTGGTCGCCGACCCGGAGATCCGGGCCGACGGGCGGTCGATCGTCGAGCCGAAGTCCAAGGAGATCCGCTCCGTCTTCGAGGTGCACAAGCTCAGTCCCGTGTTCGCCGCGCTCGTCCGCGACGAGCGGGTCGTGGGGCGGGCCCGGCAGATCCTGGGCTCGGACGTGTACGTGCACCAGTCGCGGATCAACGTCAAGCCGGGCTTCGGGGCCGGGGGCTTCTACTGGCACTCCGACTTCGAGACCTGGCACGCCGAGGACGGTCTGCCGAACATGCGGACGGTGTCCGTGTCGATCGCGCTGACCGAGAACCTGGACACCAACGGCGGGCTCATGATCATGCCGGGCTCGCACCGGACGTTCCTCGGCTGCACCGGGGCGACGCCCGAGGACAACTACAAGAAGTCGCTCCAGATGCAGGACGCGGGCACCCCCTCGGACGAGGCGCTGACCGCGATGGCCGGCGACTACGGCATCAAGTTGTTCACGGGCAAGGCCGGTTCGGCGACCTGGTTCGACTGCAACTGCATGCACGGGTCCGGCGACAACATCACGCCGTTCCCGCGCAGCAACGTGTTCATCGTGTTCAACAGCGTGGAGAACACGGCCGTGGAGCCGTTCGCGGCGCCGGTCCGCCGGCCGGAGTACATCGGCGCGCGGGACTTCACGCCCGTGCGGTGAACCCTCTTTCCCCCGCCTGCCGGGCGTCGGGAGGCTCAGGCCGACAGGGCGTTCAGCAGGCGGTCGACGTCGGCCGTCGTGTTGAACAGGTGGAAGGAGGCGCGCAGATGGCCGGAGCGGTCGGAGACCTGGATGCCGGCGGCGGCCAGCTCGGGCTGGCGGAAGCCGAGTCCCGGCACCGAGACGATCGCGGAGCCGGGCGCGGCGACGGGCCGATGGCCGAGCCCGGCCAGTCCGGTGCGGAAGCGGTCGGCGAGAGCGAGGTCGTGGGCGCCGATGGCCGCCACGCCGAGTTCCTCCACCAGTTCGAGGGAGCGGCGCAGTCCGGCGTAGGTGAACAGGGCGTGCGTCAGGTCGAACCGCCGTGCCGAGTGGGCGAGTTCGGCCACCGGGCCGTAACAGCTGTCCCAGGGCTCCTCGCCGGCCACCCATCCCGCGAGGACCGGTGACAGCCCGCCGAAGTCCTCCGGGACCACCAGGAAGGCCGCACCGTGCGGGCCGAGCAGCCACTTGAAGGAGACGGCGGCGGAGAAGTCGTGGGCGTCGGCGTCCGCCGCAAGCCAGCCTGCCGACTGCGAGAAGTCGACGTAGGTGCGTGCGCCGTGCGTCCGGGCCGCCTCGCGCAGGGCGGGGAGGTCGGCGATCCGGCCGTCGGCGGACTGGGCGGCGCTCACCGCGACCAGGGCCGTACCCGGGCGGACGGACTCGGCGATCCGCTCCAGCGGGACGGCCCGGACCTTGAGGTCCCCGCGGACGTGGAACGGGTTGAGCACGGAGGTGAAGTCGTCCTCGGCGGTGAGCACTTCCGCGCCCGCGGGGAGCGAGGCGGCGATCACGCCGCTGTGCGCGGCGACCGAGGCGCCCAGCGCCACCCGGGTGACCGGGACGCCGGCCAGCCGGGCGTACGCGGCCCGGCAGGCCTCCACGTCCTCGTGCAGCGGGGTCAGCGGCCTGCCCTCGGCGCGCAGCACCGCCGCCTCGTGCAGGGCGGCGACGGTACGGGCCGGCAGCAGGCCGTTGCTCGCCGTGTTCAGGTACGTGGTCTTCGGGGTGAACTCGGCGCGGACGAGGCTCTCGAAGGTCTCCATGCGTCCACTGTGGGACCCCAAGAACCCCTCGTCCATTGCCGATTTTTACGTGATTCCGCTAAGGAGAACTTATAGATCGGCTCTCACCTGCGGATTTCACTGCTGCGGGACCGCGCACCCGTCCGGTCCGCAGGCCTGCGCGCCGCCGTCGTCGATCAGCTTCAGCGGGGAGCGGTCGCCCCAGGCCTGGGTGAGGGCCTGGGTGAAGACCTCGGCGGGCTGGGCCCCGGAGACGCCGTAGGCGCGGTCGAGGACGAAGAAGGGCACACCGTTCGCACCGAGCTGAGCGGCCTCGCGCTCGTCGGCGCGGACCTCGTCCGCGTAGCGGGCCGGGTCGCCGAGGACCTCGCGGGCGGCCTCGGCGTCGAGACCGGCCTCGGCCGCCAGTTCCACCAGCCGCTCGTCGCCCTCGGCGAACACGGACCGCTCCTCGGCGAAGTTCGCCCGGTAGAGGATCTGGATCAGCTCGTCCTGCCGACCGTGCTCCTTGGCGAAGTGCAGCAGCCGGTGCATGTCGAAGGTGCTGCCGTGGTCGCGGTCCCGGGTGCGGTAGTCGAGGCCCTCGGCGGCGGCCTGGGCGCCCAGGTTCTCCTCGCCGGACCGCGCCTGCGCCTCGCTCATCCCGTACTTCTTGGTGAGCATGGCCAGTACGGGCTGGACGTCGCCCTTGGCGCGGCCCGGGTCCAGCTCGAAGGAACGGTGCACCACCTCGACCTGGTCACGGTGCGGGAAGGCCTCGAGCGCCTTCTCGAAGCGGGCCTTGCCCACGTAGCACCAGGGGCAGGCGATGTCGCTCCAGATCTCGACGCGCATGTCTCGGCTCTCTCCAGGTCGTACGGCTGGCTGCGGAGCTCCCCCGCGGGAGATCCGCACGGAGGTTCCCTCCGACGAGTGCATGAACGTTCAAGCAGGACGTTTCATTCCCCGGTCACTCCACCTGCCGCTCCCCGGTCACCGCGTACCTCAGCCAGAGGTGGTGCTCGCCCTCGCCGGGCGGGTTCTCCGGGTCCGGGCTCCAGCCCTGCCGGGCGTAGAAGGCCTGGGCCCGCCGGTTGTCGACGTGCACGTCGAGCACGGCCGTGCGCCGCCCGTCCGCCCGCCACTGCTCCACACAGGCCGTGTGCAGGTCCGTGCCGATCCCCGAACGCCAGTGGCCGGGGTCGACGTGGAACTGGAACAGCTTGACCGTGTGCACGGGCGCGCCCTCCGGCGTGCGGAAGGAGGCGAGACCGACCAGCCGTCCCTGCTCGACGACGCACAGCACATGGCCGTCGGGCCGCTCGATGGCCGAACGCCAGGCGCCCAGCCAGTCGGTGCCGTCCTGCGGGACCCCTTCGGGGTAGTACGTGGCCCGGGCGCACGCGTGCAGCGCGGCGACCCTCTCCGCCTCGGCGGGGACGGCGGTGCGGATCACCCGGTTTCCCGTGACGCGTTCTTCGATCATGCAGGAGAGGACGAGAGGGCCCTCACCTCGGTTCCGGCTAGCTTCCGTCCCGCAGGTCGTCCGGCCATTCGGTCCTGAACTCGAGATGGTCGTACGTGACGACACATCCCTCGCCCATCGGGGACTGCGTCATGAAGCCGACCAGGGCCGCGCCGGTCTCCTTCTCCTCGCCCAGCGTGAACAGGCGGACGAAGGTCCACCGTCTGCCGTCCCGGGAGGCGTGGAAGGCGAAGGCGCGGCCGGTCCTGCTCACCCGGAGCCAGACCGAACTGCCCTCCACGGTGAAGGAGTTGGCGTCGTCGGAGTGCCCCCGGGTGACCACCGTGCAGACGGTGGCCACGTCCGGGGAGTACTCCAGACACAGCTTGGCCCAGGCCCGTTCACCGACGTGGACGTACAACACCCCGGCGTCGAAGGCCCAGTTGAAACCGACGGTGACGCGCGCGATGAGCTGGAAGTCGCCCTCAGGCGCCCCCAGCAGCCGGGGCGCGTCGGCGGCGGTGTCCACCCCGTCCCCGGTGGGCGGCACGAAGCGGTCCTGCCTGGCCCCGGCCCACCCGGTGAGCACCCCGTCCTCGTGGGACCAGTGCCCGTCCGGTCCATAGGTGCGCAGAGGAAACGGCAGTTCGGGAAGGGAAACGTCCATGACCTGATTATCAGGGGCGTCGGGAGCTGCACGGGGCGCGGGGCCGCGTCGATGCGCACTCCGCCGCGGGGGCGCGGCACACCACGGGAGACCTGTACCCGACAGTCCACCGCGCCCCGACGACGCTCGCGCGGAGCGCTACCGCTCCAGCCGCCCGTTGAACCGGCGGGGCAGCCCCAGCTCGTTCTCGTCCCGCAGCTCCACGGGCAGCAGCGCCGCGGGAGCGTTCTGGTAGGCGACCGGCCGCAGCCACCGCTCGATGGCGGTCCCGCCGACAGAGGTGGACGTGGAGGTGGTGGCCGGGTACGGCCCGCCGTGATGCTGGGCCGGCGCGACGGCGACACCCGTGGGCCAGCCGTTCACCAGCACGCGCCCGGCCAGCGGGGTCAGCTCGGCGAGGATCTCCCCGCCCCGGCCCTCGCCCGCGGCCTCACCCTCGGACAGCTGGACGGTCGCCGTGAGGTTTCCGGGCAGGCGCGACAGCACCGCCCTGACCTCGCCCTCGTCGTCGTAGCGGACCACGACGGTGACCGGCCCGAAGCACTCCTCGAGCAGCAGGTCGTGCGCACCCTCGGCGGTCAGCCGGGAGGCCGGCACGGTCAGGAAGCCCGCGCTGACGGTGTGCTCGCCGCCCGCGCCGGGCGTCACCGGCGACTCCACGTCGGGCAGCTCGGCCCGCTCGGCCACCCCGGCGATGAAGTTGTCGCGCATCCGGTGGTCGAGCAGCACGCCCGCGTCGGTGTCGCTCACCGCGTCCGTGAGCGACTTGACCAGTCCGTCGCCGGCCGCGCCGGACGGCACCAGGACCAGGCCCGGCTTCACACAGAACTGGCCGACGCCCAGGGTCATGGACCCGGCGAGGCCGGTGCCGATCGCCTCGGCCCGCTCGGCCGCGGCCGCCTCGGTCACCACGACCGGGTTCAGCGAGCCCAGCTCGCCGTGGAACGGGATCGGCACCGGACGGGCCGTCGCCGCGTCGAACAGCGCGCGTCCGCCCCGGATCGACCCGGTGAAACCGGCCGCGGCCACCAGCGGGTGCTTGATCAGCTCGACGCCGGACTCGAAGCCGTGGACCAGGCCCAGCACACCCGCAGGGATGCCGTGCTCGGCGGCGGCCGTGCGCACCACCTTGGCGACCAGCTCGGACAGGCCCGGGTGGTCGGGGTGGGACTTGACGACGACCGGGTTGCCCGCCGCGAGCGCGCTGGCGGTGTCACCGCCCGCGACGGAGAAGGCGAAGGGGAAGTTGGACGCCGAGTACACGGCCACCACCCCGAGCGGCACCTTGTAGCGGCGCAGGTCGGGGATGGGCGGGGTGGCGGTGTCGTCGGGGTGGCTGATGACGACGTCGAGGAACGCGCCCTCGTCGACGATGTCGGCGAACGCGCGCAGCTGGTAGCAGGTGCGCGCGAGCTCTCCGGTCAGCCGGACCGGGCCGAGCGCGGTCTCCGCGTCGGCCACCTCCACGAGCGTGTCCTTGGCCGCCTGGAGCCGGTCGGCGGCGGAACGCAGGAAGGCGGCGCGGACGGTACGGTCAGCGAGGAAGCCGCGCGCCTCATGGGCGGCGCGGACGACGGCGTCGACCTCCTGGGCCGTGGCCTCCACCGCAACCTGTTCACGCTGCTTCCCGGTTCGGGGGTCGACACTCCAGACTGGTGCTGCTGCCACCGCGGGTCCCTCCACGCTTGGTTCTGACCACGTTTGGTACTGGCTCATCCACCAGGGTCGTTCGATATACTGAACGCTGTCTCTGATGATGAATATGCTGTCGGAGCGTATTTCCCGTCGAACGAAGGGGTCAAGGGCGATGTCGGCTGGCGAGACGGGGGGCGGGGCGCAGGTCAAGTCCGCGGTGCGGACGGTTGAGCTGCTGGAATACTTCGCCGGCCGCCCAGGAATGCACTCTCTGGCGTCGGTCCAGGAGGCCGTCGGCTATCCCAAGTCCAGTCTCTACATGCTGCTGCGCACGCTGGTGGAGCTGGGCTGGGTGGAGACGGACGCGACGGGCACGCGGTACGGCATCGGGGTTCGGGCGCTGCTCGTCGGCACGTCCTACATCGACGGCGACGAGGTGGTCGCGGCGGCCCGCCCCACCCTGGACCGGCTCTCGGACGACACCACCGAGACCATCCACCTGGCCCGGCTCGACGGCACGAACGTCGTGTACCTCGCCACCCGCCAGTCCCAGCACTACCTGCGCCCCTTCACCCGGGTCGGGCGCCGGCTGCCCGCCCACTCCACCTCGCTGGGCAAGGCGCTGCTGAGCACCTGCACCGACGAGCAGGTCCGCAAGCTGCTGCCGGAGACGCTGCCCGCGCTGACCGAGCACACGATCACGGACCGCGAGAAGCTCATCGAGGAGCTGCACCAGATCCGCGAGCAGGGCTTCTCGGTGGACCGCGAGGAGAACACGCTGGGCCTGCGCTGCTTCGGCGTGGCCATCCCGTACCGCACGCCGGCCCGGGACGCGATCAGCTGCTCGGTGCCGGTGGCGAGGCTCACCCCCGCGCACGAGCAACTGGTGAAGGACGCGCTGTTCGACGCACGCGACCGGCTCACCCTGGCCACCCGTAGGCTCTGAGACATGCTGATCTCCCTGCGCCAGGTCCACGACAGCGATCTGCCGGTGTTCTTCCGGCAGATGAACGACCCCGAGTCCCTGCGGATGGCCGCGTTCACCGCGAAGGATCCGGCCGACCGGGACGCGTTCGACGCCCACTGGACGAGGATCCGCGCCTCGTCCGCCGTGCCGCGCACGATCCTGGCCGACGGGGACGTCGTCGGCAGCGCGGCGGTGTACGGGGAGCCGGGCGAGCGCGAGGTGACGTACTGGGTGGACCGCGCCTACTGGGGCCGGGGCATCGCCACGCAGGCGTTGCGGGCACTGGTGTCCGAGGTCCGGGAACGGCCGCTGTTCGCTCGGGCGGCGGCCGACAACGCGGGCTCCCTGCGGGTCCTGGAGAAGTGCGGCTTCCGGTCCACCGCCCGGGCCACCGGCTACGCGAACGCGCGGGGCGGGGAGATCGAGGAGATCGTGCTGCGGCTGGAGGCCTGAGCCCGGCCGCGGTGGACGGGCCCGGATGAACCGTCTCGGATGAACGGTCGATGAGAAAACGGGCGGACGGGAACGATCGCCTCCCTCCCGCTCGTCTTTCCGTTCGCAATGAACAAGACGATCAGGCGCGCCTCGGTCTTCGCGCTGCTGCTGGTGTTCGCCCTGCTGCTCCGGGCGACCTGGGTGCAGTTCTACGAGGGCCGGGCACTCGCGGACGACAAGGACAACCGGCGCAACGCGATCGAGACGTACGCGGAGCCGCTCGGGAACATCATCGTGGCCGGAAAGGCGATCACCGGCTCGGCCGTCACCACGGGCGGCGACCTCAGATACAAGCGCACGTACACGGACGGCGAGCTGTACGCGGCGGTGACGGGCTACGCCTCGCAGAGCTACGCCCCCACACAGCTGGAGGGCATCTACGCGGACCTGCTCAACGGCACGGACACCCGCCTGAAGACCGCGCTGGACACGGTCACCGACAAGCGGGCCGACCCGGGCAACGTGATCACCACGATCGACCCGGACGTGCAGAAGGCGGCGTACGACGCGCTCGGTGACAAGAAGGGCGCGGCCGTCGCGGTCGACCCGACGACCGGCCAGATCCTCGCGGTGGTGTCGACCCCGTCGTACGACCCGTCGACGCTGACCGACGCCAACACCGCCGGGACGGCCTGGAAGAAGCTCAACGCGGACTCCGACAAGCCGCTCACCAACCGGGCGCTGCGGCAGCCGCTGGCGCCGGGCTCGACGTTCAAGCTGGTCGTGGCGGCGGCCGCGCTGGAGGACGGGCTGTACTCGTCGGTGGACGAGAAGACCGACAGCGAGGACCCGTACACCCTGCCGGGCACGCGCACGGTCCTGAAGAACGAGAACACGTCCGCGCCCTGCGAGAACGCCACGATCCGGGTCGCGCTCCAGTACTCCTGCAACAACGTGTTCGCGCACATGGCCGTCCAGCTCGGACAGGACAAGCTGAGGGCGACGGCCGAGAAGTTCGGCTTCAACGACGACAGCCAGGACGTGCCGGTGCGGGCGTACCCGAGCGTGTACCCGTCCGGCATGGACGAGTCGTCCACCGCCCTGACCGGCATCGGCCAGTTCGACGTGACCGCGACGCCGTTGCAGATGGCCATGGTGTCGGCCGCCATGGCCAACGGCGGCAAGCTCGTCTCGCCGCACATGGTCTCGCAGATCACCGACGGCGGCGGCGACGTCCTCGAGGACTACGACGAGGAGGCGTCGGCCACGCAGATCGTCAGCTCCTCCACCGCCGAGCAGCTGCGGTCGGCGATGCAGACGGTCGTCGAGAAGGGCACCGGCACGAACGCGCTCATCGACGGCGTCACCGTGGGCGGCAAGACGGGCACGGCCCAGAACGGCGAGAACAACAGCAAGGCGCCGTATGCCTGGTTCACGTCGTACGGGAAGTCCGACTCCTCGGGCAAGGAGGTCGCCGTGGCGGTCGTGGTCGAGCAGTCAGACGCCGCGCGGTCCGAGGTCAGCGGGAACGGGCTGGCCGCGCCGGTCGCGAAGGCGATGATGGAAGCGGCGCTGCAGAGCTGAGCACCGGCATCCCCGGCCGGGACCGCTCCCGGCCGGGGATCCGGCGTCGCCCCCGGGACTACACGCCCAGCACCTGCTCGATGGGGTCGATCGCGAAGTACACGACGAACAGCGCCGAGGCCCCCCACAGCAGCCAGTGGACCTCCTTCGCCTTGCCGAGCACCGTCTTGATGACGACGTAGGCGACGAAGCCCGCGCCGATGCCGTTGGTGATCGAGTAGGTGAACGGCATCACGGCGATGGTGAGGAACGCCGGGATCGCGATCTCGTACTTGTCCCAGTCGATGTTCTTGACCTGGGTCATCATCAGGAAGCCGACGGCGACCAGCGCGGGGGCGGCCGCCTGGAGCGGGACGATGGTGAGGAGCGGCGTCAGGAACAGCGCGCACGCGAACAGTGAGCCGGTGACCAGGTTGGAGAAGCCGGTGCGTGACCCCTCGCCGACACCTGCGGCCGACTCGATGTAGGAGGTCGCGGAGGACGACGAGGCCGCGCCGCCCGCGACCGCCGCCGCGCCGTCGATGAGCAGCACGCGTCCGAGGCCCGGCACGTCGCCCTTCTCGTCCAGCAGTCCGGCCTCCGCGCTGATGCCGACGACGGTGCCCATGGTGTCGAAGAAGTCGGACAGGACCAGGGTGAAGATCAGCAGGACGACGGTGATGACGCCGGTCTCGCCGAAGGCGCCGAACAGGCTGAAGTGACCGATCAGTCCGAAGTCGGGGGTGCCGACGACCTTGTCGGGCCACGAGGGCGTGGTCAGACCCCAGGACTTGATGTCCGCGAGGGAGTTGATGACGATCGCGAGGACCGTCATCGTCACGATGCTGATCAGGATCGCGCCCTTGACCTTGCGGGCCAGCAGACCGATCGTCAGGAGCACTCCGAGGCAGAAGACCAGCACCGGCCAGCCGGTGAGGGTGCCGGTGGCGCCGAGCTGCACGGGGACGGTGGTGTTCGCGATGTCGGGGATACGGCTGGCGAAGCCGGCGTCGACGAAGCCGATGAAGGCGATGAACAGGCCGATGCCGACGCTGATCGCCTGCTTCAGCGGTTGCGGGATGGCGTGCATGACGGCCTCACGCAGTCCGGTCACCACCAGCACGCAGATCAGCAGGCCTTCGAGCACGATGAGGCCCATCGCGTCGTCCCAGCTCATCAGCGGGGCGATCTGGAAGGCGACGACCGCGTTCAGGCCGAGGCCCGCGGCGAGGGCGAGGGGCAGGTTGCCGCCGACGCCCATGATGATCGTCATCACCGCGGCCACCAGGGCGGTGGCGGTGGTGAGTTGGACGGCGTCGAGCTGGTGCCCGAACTTGTCCTTGGCGCTGCCCAGGATGATGGGATTCAGGACAAGGATGTAGGCCATGGTGAAGAACGTGGCGAAGCCGCCGCGTATCTCCCGGCCGAAGGTGGATCCCCGCTCGGAGATCCTGAAGTACCGGTCGACGCTGTTCGCCGCGGGTGGCGCGGTACCTGGCCGGTCGGCCGTCACTTTCGTCTCGGACATGGCTGGTGCTCCTAGGTGCCTGAATGATCTGAGTGCGGATGCTGGCTGGATTGTTCCCGCGTTGAACCGTCTTCAGGTTTTCGTCGTGTTACGGAATCGGACTCCGGAGTCGTTCGGCCTGCCACCTGATGTTCGAACCCCCGCACGAAAGCGAGTAGTCGATCACTGCTACGCTTCCCGATCTCGCCCCGGCCACCTCCTCGGGGCATCCGCATGTCATTCACATGACACACACAGGCATACCAGTCGTTCCGAGAAGAGGTCACCCGTGGGCACAGTCGTCGACGACGCCGCCTCCGTGGAATTCCATGCCTTCTTCGATCGCCACTACGCCGAACTGTCCCGTCTCGCCCATCTGCTGACCGGTGAGGCGGACGCCGCCGACGATCTCGCGGCGGACGCGCTGCTCGCGCTGTGGAACCGCTGGGACCGGGTGCGCGCGGCCGACCATCCGGTGGCGTACGCCCGCGGCGTCGTCGCCAACCTCGCCCGCACCCGCATCCGCAGCGCCGTCCGGGAGCGCCGCAGGATCGCGCTGTTCTGGTCGCAGCGCGAGGAGAAGACGGAGAACCCCGACATCGCGGGCGTGGTGGACGTCCAGTCGGCGCTGCGTAGACTTCCGTTCCGCAAACGGGCCTGTGTCGTGCTGCGGCACGCCTTCGACCTGTCGGAGAAGGACACGGCGCTCGCCCTGGGGGTCTCGGTCGGTACGGTGAAGAGCCAGACCTCGAAGGGAATGGCCGAGCTCCAGAAACTGCTCGGTGCCAGGGGAGCTCCGCTCAAGATGCCTGCCATGGTGCGCACCGGCGAGGCCTCGGCCTCAGGAAGGGACCGATGACGATGCAGCGGGACGTGCACGACGATCTGCGCGCCCGGCTGCACGAGGCGGCCGAGGCACACGAACCCGACCGGGCGTACATCCTGGCCCGCGTCGAGCGGGGCATGGCGGGACAGGGACAGGCACCGGAACGGTCCGATCACCGGGCGAGCCGCCCGGTCCTGTGGGGCTGGGCCCGGATCGTGGGCGCCACGGCGGCGGTCGCGGGCATGCTCGCGGTCGGCGGCTACGCGGTGGCGTCCGCCGTGAAGGACGACACCCCGGCGCAGCAGACGGTCTCCGTCTCCCCGCCGCCGGTGGAGTCCCCGGACGCGACGAGCCGCCCGCCGGCCTCGCCGAAGCCCACGCCGAGCTCCGGCGGCGGGGCGAAGGACCCGGCGAAGCCGAGCGCCTCCCCGTCGCGGAGCTCCGCGGCGACGCCCTCCGCGCCCGCGGCGGCCACGCTGCTGCCGGCGACGACCGACGTCGAGGACGGCCCGCTGTGGTCGGACGGTTCGGTCGACCCGCACAGCAACGACTTCTGGGCGCAGAGCAACGTCACGATCAAGACGTCCGAGGCGCTCACCGAACTGACGGTGCAGTTGAAGGTCGCGCAGACCGGCGGGGTCTCGTCGGCGGGCGCCTGGCGCTCACTGCCCGAGGACGACTTCACGTTCTCGGTGGCCGAGCGGGACGGCTTCCTGGTGTACACCTGGGTGCTCAAGGAGGGCCGTACGGTCGCCAAGGGCGAGTGGGTGTTCGCCGGGCAGTACGACCACGACCGCGGCGGCCGCGACGCCAAGGACGACACCTACGCGGTCACCGGCCGGTCGGATCAGCAACAGGGCTCCGTGGGCGGCGACTTCGCCTCCGCCGAGGACGACGAAGGCGACTCCTGACCGACGGGGCCCGCCCTGGGGCCTGTCCTAGTTCATCGTCGATCCGACGGTGGTCGAGCCCGTGGTCAGGAAGGTCGTCGCGGGCAGCGAGCCGTCCGCCTTGCGGGCGCCGTACGCCGTCGTCGCGTCCTTCGAGGTGAACGCCGGCGTGGACACCCCGCTGTCCCAGCTGTTCGCCGCGGAGACGGCCGACGAACCCCGCTTGTCCGAACCGCCCTTGTTGCCCACCGCGAGATTGCGGGCGAGCCTGGCCTTGCCGGTGGCGAAGTAGAACCCCGCCTCGGTGTTGGCGTAGGCGGTGTTGCGGTTCAGCACGATCGCCCCGGTGTTGGAGTTCTCGGTGAAACCGTTCAGCGTGTTGTCCCAGGCCGCGTTGTTGTTGACGACATGCGCGACGGCCACGCCACCGCCGCCCAGCTTGAACCCGTTGCCGTTGCCCTCGAACGCGGCGTCGCTCCACCGGTTCCTGCCGTTGCCGAAGGCCCACGAGTGCTCGATGGTGACCGCGGTGGAGAACTGCCACAGGTCCAGGCCGTCGTCCGAGTTGTTGTACAGCCGGGCGCCGGTGATCCTGTTGCCCGTCCCCGAGCCGAACTTGACGGCGATGCCGTCCGCGTTCTGGCCGTGCCCGGCGGCGTCGTAGTTGCCGAAACTGTCGAGGTTCTGCACGAGGTTGTTCACCGTGTTGTCGCCGCGCAGGGTGAAGCCGGAGTCGCCGTTGTTGCCGGTGACCAGGTTCCTGAAGACGCCGCCGGTCGACGAGGTGACGACGAAGCCCTGCGCGGGGGAGGACTGGAAGGTGAGGTTCTGCACGGTCCAGTAGCTGCCGTAGATCCCGGCGAGCCAGGAGCCGGCGGGCAGCTTGGAACCGTCGATCTTCACCTTCTCGGCGCCGTACGCCTGGAGCGTGATCCGGGCCGAACTCGTGCCGCTGGCGGTCGACTTGAGGGTTGCCGTCGGGTAGTACGTGCCGCCGCGGACCTGGATGACGGTACCGGCGACCGCGTTGCGCACGGCCGTCTCCAGCTGGGCGGTGGTGGAGACGGTGACCGTCGACGAGGCGGCTTCGGCATCGCCGTCGGACAGGCCGAGGTAGACGCCGCCCGCCCCTGCGGAGACCGCCACCGCGGCGGCGATCGAGAGGGTGCGGGTCCTGCGGTGGCGTCCGGTGCTCATGCGCACGGGGCGTTCCTTTCGGTGAGCGAGTGAGAGCGGAAACGGGCCGGAGGGGCCGCCCCGGCCCGTTTCCGCTCCTCAGTCGTCACCGTGACCGCAACAGGTTGCCGCGCCACCGAAAGGGATCGAAAAAGTTGCGTCAGCTCACGAAGTACGTCGGGTTCGGCAGCTTGTACGTCCGGTCGGCGTAGCCGCCCTCGAGGTCGGAGTACTGGTCGCCGAAGTTCGCGATGATCTCGTAGCCGAGGTCGCGCTCGATGTGCTTGCGGGTGCCGGACTTGTACTGGACGGTCGTGCAGGTCCAGGCGCCCGGGGTGGCGCAGCCGCTCAGGTACGACGGCGGGGTGGCCGCGTTCTTGAGGAACATGTGGTCGGCGTCGAGGTTGATGTCGGCGCCCACGTTCTTCAGGTTCTCCACGGCGGCGGTGCGCTGCGCCTCGGCGAGCCCCGAGTTGTAGAAGACCTCGACGCCCTTCTTCTCGGCGTACTGCACGAGTTCGGGGCTGCCGAACACCGCCGGCCGGTCGGCCTTGTTCACGTACGCCGCCCAAGTGGCGGAGCTGTAGGTGTAGTTGTACCGCTTCTCGTAGTCGAGGCTGAGCAGCAGCGTGTCGTCGATGTCGAAGACGACCGCGGGCTTCTCGCCCTTCCTGACCGCCTTGCGGGCGGCCTGGTCGATGTACTTCTTCGCGGCCTTGTCGATGCTCGCGAGGTCCTTGGCGTACGGGCTGGTCGCCGACGCCTGGTACACGCCGTTCGCGTCCGGCGCGGTGCCGTAGTAGGTGTCGAGGTCCTTCACCAGGAGCCCGATGTTGTAGGGCTCGTGGGTGGAGTTGGCCGTGGACTGGCCGGCCGTGGCCGCGCCGGCGCCGTACAGGGCGGCGCCGGCGACGGCACAGGCGGCGGCGACGGCCGCGATGCGCAGTGGCTTATGCATGACACGTTTTCTACGCGCGTCACACGGCCGAGCGCGAGACCCGTTGCCCGACCGTTACCCGTTCACGGGCAAAAATCGGGTCAAGCGATCGGGACGGACGATCGGGTCACGCGCCCGGACGGCCCGGTGGGTGCCCGGCAGGTCAGTCCATGGTCGCTCCGATGGTCGTCGAACCCGTCGTCAGGAACGTGGTCGTGGGCAGGGTGCCGCTCGAACTGCGCGCGTTGTACGTGGAGCTCGCGTCGGTGGACCGGAAGGCGGGCGTGGAGATGCCGGAGTCCCAGTTGTTGCCGGCCGAGGTGACCGACGAGCTCTTGCTGACCGCGCCGCCGCCGTTGCCGACCGCCAGGTTCTTGCCGAGCTTGGCGGCGCCGGTGGCGAAGTAGTAGCCCCACTTGCTGTTGGCGTAGGCGGTGGTGCGGTTGATGACGATCGCACCCTTGTTGGAGTTCTCGGTGAAACCGTTTCCGGCATTGCCCCAGGCGGCCGAGTTGTTGACGACGTGCGCGACCACCTCGCCGTCCCCGCCCAGCTTGTAGCCGTTGCCGTCGCCCGCGAAGGCCGAGTCGGACCAGCGGTTGACGCCGTTGCCGAAGGACCAGGTGTGCTCGATGGTGACCGGCGAGGAGAAGGACCAGAAGTCGATGCCGTCGTCGGAGTTGTTGTAGAGGCGGGCTCCGGTGATGAGGTTGCCGGTGCCGGAGCCGTACTTCACGGCGACGCCGTCGGCGTTCTCGCCGTGGCCCGCGGCGTCGTAGTGGCCGTAGGAGTCGATGTTCCTGACGGTGTTGTTGACCGTGCCGTCTCCGGTGAGGGTGAAGCCGGAGTCTCCGCCGTTGATGGTCTTGATGTTGTTCCAGTTGGTGCCGGTGCAGGACTGGCAGACGACCGCGCTGTCCGGGGAGTTCTGGAAGGTGATGTTGGAGACGTTCCAGTAGTCGGCGGTCAGCTTGAGGATCCAGTCGCCGTCGGGCAGCGACGAGCCGTCGATCTTCACGGTCTCCGAGCCGTACGCCGTGAGGGTGACGGGCGACGAGGAGGTGCCGTTGGCCGTGGACTGGAGGGTGGCCGTCGGGTAGTAGGTGCCGGCGCGGACCTGGATGACCGTGCCGGCGGTGGCGTTCTTGATGGCGTTGGACAGGTCGGTGGAGTTGCTGACCACCACGGTGGCGGCCTGCGCCTGGGTGGGCAGGACGGCGAGTCCGGCGCCCAGGGTGAGGGCGGCGACGGCCGTGAGAGCGGTACGACGAGACATGGAGTGCGGGTCCTTTCCGTCGTTCAGGGGGATGGGGCGAGGGACCGGTTCACAGGACGGTGCCGAGCCAGCTGAAGACCTCGTCCTGCATGCGGTCGACGAAGACATGGCCGAGGTCGGGCCAGCTCTTCAGGTGCAACCGCTCCTCGGCGTGACGGGAGCGCCAGACGGCGCGCAGCCGGTCGTGCGCCGCGCGGACGCCGTCGGCGGGGAACAGCGGGTCGAGCCCGCCGTCGAAGAACAGCATCGGCCTGGGTGCGGCGATGCTCGCCACGTCGGGGAAGTCGAGGAACCGGGGAAGCCCGGGGTGGAGCATGTAGTACGAGGACTGCCCGCGCAGGGTGTTGTTGCCGGGCACCATCATGTCCTTCAGGCCGGTCATCCAGCAGACGGCCGCCGCCGCGGCGAGGTCGTCGCTGAGCGCGGCCGCCTGCCAGGCGCGGTAGGCGCCCATGGAGAACCCGACGGCCGCCACCCGGCCCCGGTCGACCCGGTCGAGGCCGGCCAGGAACCCGGCGGCCCTTGCGTCCTCGCGGGCCATGAGTCCGGCGAGCGAGGAGCCGAGGTTGAAGAAGTTGGAGGCGAGGGCCTGCTGCTGGTCGTAGGCGAGGGGCCCGCGGTCGCCCCAGCCGAGGGCGTCCGCGCACAGCACGACATACCCCCGCCGGGCCAGCTCGTCGCCGACGAACCGTCCGCTGAAGTAGCGCTCCGACCAGCCCTGCGCGGAGGCGAGCCGGGTGTCGTCGTACCAGGGGCGGACCAGTTTCTCCTTCCCGATGTCGAACTTCGCCCCGTGGTCGTGCAGGAGCAGTACGGCCGGGAAGGGGCCTGGGCCGTCCGGGGTGAGGAGCGCGGCGCGGACGCGTTCGTGGCGGGTGAGGGAGAGTGTCACCAACTCGCCGGTGTAACCGTCCTGTCGGCGCCGGTCGGTGAACTCGGGGGCGTACGGGGTCCGGTCCTGTGGTCCGACGACCAGCAACTCCCCGACCTTGGCGCGGGCGGCCCGGCGCCAGGCGCCGAAGTCGCGGATCGGGGACCTTCCCCAGGCCAGGGGGAAGGTCAGCTCGGCTCTGAGCGCTGGGTGGAAGTCAGGCAGCGGCCCGTCCACGACGGCCGTCGGCCCGTCCGCGGAGGCTGCCGGTCCGTCCACGACTGCCATCGGTCCCTCCACGGCGGCCGCCCGCGCGTCGGCGGGGGCGACGGCCCCGGTCAGGAGCGCGGCGCCGGTGCCGGCCACGAACGCCCGCCGCCCCACCCCCGGGTCACGGGCGCCCATACGGCCTCCAGCCCCCGAGATACGTCCGGCGGGTGTGGGTGGCCGCGTCCTCCGCGGTCAGCTGCGGCCGGTTCTCCGGCACCGGGATCGCCGCGCCGGGGCCGGAGTTGGCGTGCTCGCGAAAGCGCATGGTCTGCCAGGGATAGGCGTCACGCATGTTGGTGTACGGGGCGACCGCGTCGATGCCGGGGCCGATCCAGGTGTCCCGTACGACCAGCGAGGGCCAGGCGGTCGTCTCGTACGAGGGCACCCACGGGCGGGCGATCTTGTACGCGGCGTCCTCGGCGCCCGAGGTGATCCGGCCGCGCAGCGCGAGGAAGCCGTAGGGGTTGGCGCGGGCGGTGGCGGGGGCGAAGACCATGCCCTTGGGGGTGAAGCCCACGTCCCGCTGGAGGGTGTGGAAGTGGCAGGCGTCGAAGACGGCCCGGCCCCGCCCGAAGACGAAGTCGACGTCCCCCTCGATGTAGCAGCGGTGGAAGTACTGCCGGTCGAAGGCGTCCAGCGCGGTGGTGTCGGCGAACAGGGTGTCCTGGTGGGCCAGCAGGCGCACGCGGTCGAAGTGCGTGCGGTCGCCGGTGACGTAGGCGGCCACCGCCTGGGTGCCGGTGATCTCCGGATGGTCGGCGCGCAACCAGTCGTTGGCGAGGGTGAGGTCGCGGACGGTGAGACCGGGCGCGGCGGAGGTGAAGGTGGCGGAGCCCGCGGTGCCGTGGGTTCCGGACCCGTCGGGCTTGGCGGTCCCGCCTGCGTTGTCGTACACGAGCACGGCGGCGCGCGGGTCACGGGAGGCGCCGCGTATCGTCAACTCGCCTTGCTCCGCAGGCACGTTCACGACTTCCCGGTACGTACCCGGGTGCACGACGATCGTCGCGCCGGGGCCGTCGACGGCGTCCACGGCGGCCTGGAGGGAGTCGCCGGGCCGGACGTGCAGGACGCGGCGGGACCGGGCGTGGGCCGGGGTCGCGGTGACCAGGGCGGCGCCCGTGAGGCCCGCGAGGAGGGTGCGTCGGCGCAGCATCTCAGCACTCCCCCTTCCAGGGCTCCCAGTCGCCCAGGTAGGCCCCGCGGGTGGCCGATCGCGCCTGTTCCGGGGTGAGTTGGGGACGGTTCTCGGGGACGGTGATCCGCGCTCCCGGCCCGCTGTTGCGGTACTCGGCGAACCGCTGGCTCTGCCAGGGGAAGGAGGCCGACATGTTGGTGTAGGGCGCGACGGCGTCGATCCCGGCCTCCAGACGGGTGTCGCGGACGGTGAGGCTCGGGCGGGCGGTGGTGTCGGAGCTGGGGACCCAGGGGCGGGCCAGCTTGTAGTAGGCGTCGGGCGCCGCGCTGCTGATCCGGCCCCGGACGACCAGGTAGCCGAGCGGGTTGGCGCCCGCCGTCGAGGGGGCGAAGACGAAGCCGTAGGGGGCCGCGGCCAGGTCGGTGCGGTTCAGGGTGCGGAAGTGGCAGTGCTCGTAGACGGCCGTCGCCCGGCCGAAGACGAAGTCGACGTCTCCCTCGACGTAGCAGTGCGCGTAGTACTGCCGGGCGAAGGCGGTGAGGGCGACGGAGTCGGCGTACAGGGTGTCCTGATGGCCGAGGAAGCGGCAGTGGTGGAAGGCGGAGCGGTCGCCCTGCACCTTGATGGCGACGGCCTGGGTGCCGGTGATCTCCGGATGGCCGGCGCGCAGCCAGTCGTTGGCGAAGGTGATCCAGCGGGCGGTGAAGCCGTCGGCCTGCACGGTGGTGGTGGCCGATCCGGTGGTGCCGTAGGTGCCGCCGCCGGGCTTGGCGGTGCCGGCCGCGTTGTCGTAGACGATGACGACGTCACGGGGGTCCTCGGAGGCGCCGATCCAGGTGGCCTCGGTGCGGGTGGCGTCGAGGGCGACGGTCTCCCGGTAGGTGCCGGGGGCGAGGACCAGGGTCCAGCCGCTGCCGGTGGTGGCGGCGACGGCGTCCCGGACGCCGGTGAAGTCGCCCCGGCCCAGCGGGTCGACGTACAGGGTCCGCGGGGTGAGCCGATCGGCCGGCGAGCCGTGGCGGCCGAACGGGCCGCGGCGCGCGGTGGCGGCCCGCGCGGGTACGGCGGCGAGGCCGAGCGCGGCGGCCGTGCCGGCGGCCGCCGTCAGGAATCCTCTTCTGGAGAGCGGGAGTCGGGGGTCGTGGGGGTGTCGGGGCGAGGACATGCGGGTGCTCCTTGACAGTGCGGCTCTGCTGAGGGGGCCGGGGCGGCGACGGGCGCCGCCCGCCCCGGCCGTCGTCGAAGGGATCAGCCCAGGCGCCCGGCGCCCGCGCCGCAGTCGACGATCCGGGGGACCGCCTTCGCCGGGTCGACCTTGGTGCGCAGGGTCGGCGTCCAGCCCGCGCCGGACTCCAGGACCTCGGCCGGGATCTCCGCGTTGTGCACGGCGATCAGGTCCGTGAGCGTGCCGTTGACGTAGTTGTCGTCGGCGGTGAGCGGCGCCACGTTCCAGCGCTTCAGCACCTTGGCCGCGCTGACCCCCGTCGGCAGCGTGAACGCGTTGTGCTGGGCGACGAGTTGGGACTCCTTGCCGATGCCGAAGCTGTAGCTGAAGGCGTCGTCGGCGACGAAGTGGTTGTTGTAGGAGTCGACCTGCCCGAAGCGGACCCGGGGAGCGCGTTCGACCAGGTTCGAGAACTGGTTGTGATGGAAGGTCACCTTCAGGTGCCCCCGGTCGCCGACGGCCGTCGACTCGCTGTCGCTGTTGCCGATGAGGATCGTCTTGTCGTGGTCGGTGAAGACGTTCCAGGAGGCGGTGACGTAGTCGGCGCCCCGGACGATGTCCAGCTCGCCGTCGTGCTGCTGGTACAACATGCCGAAGTAGGTCGGCGCGGCGCTGTCCGGGTGCGATCCGTCGGTGAACGTGTTGTGGTCCAGCCACACGTGCGTCGAGCCGTAGACGACGGCCGTGTCGTACTCGGAGTTCCAGTTGCCGTTCGCGCCGTCGGTCGGGTCCCACTGCGGGAAGCAGTCGATGGGCGACTCGAAGGCCAGGTTCCGGATGATCACGTTGTCGACGGCCTTGATCTGAAGGCTGACGCCCTTGAAGCCGGCGTTCTTCCCGATGCCGACGATGGTGGTGTTGGCGGGGATGTTCGCCTTGATGGCCGTGTCCTGGGCGGCGGCGGAGGCGCGCCGCAGTCCCTCCGGGCTGTCGGCGGGCTCGGCGCTCAGGTCGGTGTCGAGGCCCCAGGTCTCGGGCGCGTACGCGGCGAGGTAGGCGTCGAAGTCGTAGCCGGGCGCGGCGAAGGCGTCACAGCCCTCGGCGACGGCGTCGATGACGCCCTTCACCTTGATGATCTTCGGCGCGCTGCCGCCGGCGGCGAGGGCGGCCTTGAACTCGGCCCAGGTGGTGACGGTGTACACATGGGCGGCGTCGGCGGCCGACCCGCCCGTGGTTCCCGTGCCGTAGGCGGCCCAGCCGTCGTTCACGCCCAGGACCTGCCGGCCGAGGTCGCGGGACGAGGAGCTGGAGTGGGCGTCGGCCCGGGCGGACGCCGTGCCGGTGACGGACAGCACCAGCGCGGTGCAGCCCACCAGGGCAGCTATGACGCGTCCATGACATATCTGTGTACGCACTGTACGGTTCTCCTCTTGTGGCGAAAGGCGTGCGGGTCCTGCGCGAGCCGTAGCGGGTGCGGCGGGTGCAGCGGGTCTACGCGAGCGGTGCGGGCCAGGTGATCCAGGACGTGGGGATCTCGTCGTGCAGCCGGACCACGTCACGCGGCCCGAGCACCCGCGTCCGCAGCAACTCCCCCACCACGAGCCGCGCGACGGCGATCGCGCCCGGTGGATTGAAGTGCGTGTTGTCCTGCTCGGTCTCGGTCCAGTTGAAGTACGTCTTCGTCTCCTCGACGCCGAGTCGCTGCCACAGCGCGAGCGACAGCGCCTGGACGTCGAGCAGGGCCACCCGCTCCGCCTCGGCGAGCGCGCGCATGGCGGCCGGGTACTCGCCGTGCGTCGGCACGGCGTTCTGCTCGGCGTCGAACCTGCGGCGCTCGACGGGTGTGGCGAACACCGGCCGGGCGCCCTTCGCACGGGCGCCGTCCACGTACATCCGCAGGTAGTCCTGGTAGGTGGTCCAGGGCTCGGTGTAGCGGGTCGGATCGGCGCTCTTCTCGTCGTTGTGCGCGAACTGGACGAGGAGCAGGTCCCCCGGCCGGATCGCGGCGAGGACGGCGTCGAGCCGGCCCTCGTCGACGAAGCTCTTCGAACTGCGCCCGTTCACCGCGTGGTTGGCGACGGGCCGGTCCTTGTGCAGGAAGAAGGGGAGCGCCATTCCCCACCCGGTCTCGGGAGCGGCGTCGGAGTACTTCTGGGCGGCGGTGGAATCACCGGCGATGAAGAGCGTGCGGGGCCGGCGGGCCCCGGCCGTGGCGGGCCCGGCCGCCACCGCGCCGAGCGGTACGGCGGCGAGCGCCGCCGAAGTGACCTGTCTGCGGGTAAGGGACACGAGGTGCACCTCTCAACAGGGGCGAGTGAACGTCTTTCGGGGGTGCGGGGAACCGCGCAACCGGCCGGGGCCGGCCCGCGGTCCCCCACACGCGAAACCGCGGACTACGCGTGGTTCTTCTTCCAGTCGGCCTGCGCGGCGTTCAGCTGCTCGGCCAGCGTGTCCAGGAAGTCCTTCGGGCTCAGCTTCCCGAGCAGCACCTTCTGGAAGTTCGGCTCGTTGTCCGCCTTGGAGATGGTGTTCCAGTCGGGCAGGTAGTACGGCAGCTGCACGATCTTGGTGGTGGTGCCCGCCAGCGCCTCGGCGGCCAGCTTCGTCGGCTCCGAGGCCTGCACCCAGCTGTCCTGCGCGGCCTCGTTGTTGGCCGGCACCTGACCCGCCGTCTCGTTCCACTTGCTGTTGGACGCGTGCGACGCGGCGAACTCGATGAACTTCCAGGCGGCGGTCTTGTTCTTGCTCGCCTTGAACAGCCCGAGCCCGTCGACCGGGTTGGACACCTGCACCCGCGTGCCGTCGTCCTGCGTGGGCGCCGGGATGCCCTTGAACTTGCCGGCCAGCGCCTTCTCGTGGTCCCCGTAGGAGCCCAGGTTGTGGCTCAGCATGCCGATGGTCCCGGAGTCCCACTGGGCGACCATCTTGGTGAAGTCGTTGTTGACGTCGGCGGACGGGGTGTTCTTCTTGAACAGGCCGACGTACTTCTCCAGCGCGGCCACGTTCTTCGGGTCGTTGACCGTGGTCTTCTCGCCGTTCCAGAACTCGGTGATCCCGCTCTGCCCGTAGGTGGCGTCCAGTGCCTGGGCGATGGACCCCGCGCCACCGCGGATGGTGTACCCGAACGCGTTCTTGTCCTTGTTCGTGAGCTTGTCGGCGGCCGCGTAGAACTTCGTCCAGGTGGTCGGCGCGTCCAGACCGGCCTGCTGGAACAGATCGGTCCGGTACCAGAGGGTGCCGTTGTTCGCGGAGGTCGGCACCGAGTACGTCTTGCCGTCGATGCCGGCCGCCTTGACGCCGTCCAGGAACTTCTCGTTGAGCTTGCCGTTCAGCGCGCTCTTGGAGATCCGGCTGTCCAGCGGTTCGAGGGCGCCCTGCGCGGCGACCTCGGCGAGCATCGCGGTGCCCACGCCGCCGACGTCGGGCAGACCGCCGCCCTGGATGGCGGTGTCGTACTTGGACTGGACGCTGTCGGCCGGCACACCGACGTAGTTGACCTTGATGTCGGGGTTCGCCTTCTCGAAGTCGGCGATGATCTCCTTCCAGACGTCGGTGCGCACACCGCCGTTGTTGTCCCAGAAGGTGATCTCCCCCTTGCCGGAGCCCTCGCCTCCCTTGTCGCCCGCGCCGCCGCTGCCGTCGTCGCCGCAGGCGGTGGCGGTCAGCGCGAGCACGGAGCCCAGGGCGACGGCCAGGGCGGCGCGCCTGCTTCTGCGGATGCTGCTCTTCATGTGGATGGCTCTCTTCTTCTGGATCCCAACGGAGATATGAAGTTGTGGGGGGTCAGTGGGTGGTGCCGGTGCGCGGGCGCGGCGGGGCGCCGATCTGCGCCTGCGGCCCGGAGAACCGGGTGACCAGCGCGGGAACGGCGGCCGCGGGATCCAGCCGGTAGGCGTAGAACTCCCGCGGGTCGAAGGCCGTGCCCCACGCGTCGGTCCGCCCGCTCGTGTTCCTCAGGATCGACCCGCGCTGCACCAGCTCGGCGGTGGCGTCGGCCTGGTAGGGGTGCTGGATCCCGTCGAAGTAACTGTTCTCGATGACCATCTTCGTGTGGCCTCGCGACCAGTTCCCGTACGTCCACACCGGGTCCCCGTCGGCCACCTGCGCCGAGAGGTAGTTGTTGTAGAGGTGGGCGTAGGCGCAGTTGTCCGCGGACGGGTTGCGCTGCTTCGTCCCCGTGAACCAGTTGTGGTCGATGGTGATCTGGGTCAGGACGTTCGTCGTCCAGCCGATGCCGAACGCCTTGTTGTGGGTGTCGAACCGGTTGGCGGAGACGGTGATGTACTGGCTGTCCTTGCGGATGTCGAGCAGCCCGTCGCCCATGTGCGTGAAGCGGTTGTGGTCGATCCACACGTGGTCGGCGGTGTCCATCTGGATCGCGTCGAAGTCGGTCGTCTTGCCGTCCCAGTCGCCCTCGACGTACGAGTCCCGGATCGTCAGATTGCGGATGATCACGTTGTGCGTACCGGGGTTCAGGTGCAGCTCCCCGTGCACGATCTCGCCGGTGTCGCCGGCGCCGATGATCGTCTTGTTCGAGGTCACGACGATGTCGGAGCCGAAGGGCTCGACCGCCACCGCGCCCTCGACCCGGATGACGTAAGGCTCCTCGGCCGCCGCGTACCGCGCGAGCGAGGCCTGGCCGGTGACGGTGACGACCTCGCCGCCCGCGCCTCCGGTGGTGCCGCCGGCGAGCGAGGCGAAGCCGTGGGCGGTGTCGGTCCAGCGGGACCCCGAAGGGGCAGAGGTGGCGGCCGTCCCGGGCTCGCCGGCGGCCTTCGCCTCGCCGACGGCACCGAGGCTCAGAGCCGCCACCAGACCGGCGACGGCCGCCAGGACCACGGCCGGCCGCGGCAAGCGCTTGCTACGGAGGTGCGTCATTGCGTCTCCCAACAGGCTTACGGAACAGGTGGGTCAGAGCGGTCTGATCCGGAACTCGCTGAACGAGGCCGCTCCCGCGTGCCCGGTTCCGGGCGGCGCGAGGGCGAAGAGGCCCAGCAGGGCACCGACCCAGCGCCAGGGCGTGGCGGCGAACACGGGCCCCGACCAGCGCAGGCCGTCACCGGTGTCGTACGCGAAACGGCAACGTGCTCCGGTGCCGATCTCGATCCGCAGGCGCGCCCGTCCCCGGGGGGCGAGCCGCGGGTGGGCCGCGTCCCGTTCCCTCTCGGCGACCGGTTCGGCGAACCGGTGCACGAGGTGGACGGCCCCGTCGGTGCCCCGCTGGAGCCCGATCCAGCCGAAGGCGTCCCCGAGGACCGCGAGCCCGGCGCGGGCACCCGGCTCCTCGCTGTGCAGCTCCAGCTCCACCTCCACGGCGGACGGAAGCCCGGGCAGCCGTTGCGTGAGGATGCTCGGCAGGGTCCGCAGATCGTGCGCGTCGGCGGTCCGCACGCAGGTCAGGCGCAGTCCGTCGGCGGAGTGCTGGGTGGCGAGGCCGTCCTGCGGGTTGGCCGTCCACGACCACTGGCGGCCGAAGCGGCCGCCGGGGAAGTCGTCGTCCGTGGCGGGTGCGGCCGGCGGTCCCGCGGGCAGGCCGGGCCGTCGGTGCTCGAGCACGGGCGCGCCCTCGTCGCCGATCACCGGCCAACCGTCCGCGGCCCAGCGCATCGGCTGGAGGTGGACGACCCGGCCGTACGCGCCGCGCTGCTGGAAGTGCAGGAACCAGTCCTCGCCGGACCCGGTGCGCACCCAGCCGCCCTGGTGGGGGCCGTTGACCTCGGTGTCCCGCTGCTCCAGGACGATCCGCTCCTCGTACGGGCCGAAGAAGTCCCGGGCCCGGAAGGCGCCCTGCCAGCCGGTCTCCACTCCCCCGGCGGGCGCGAAGATCCAGAACCAGCCGTCGTGCCGGTAGAGCTTCGGCCCTTCGAGGGTGAACCAGCCGGGGATCCGGTCCCCGTCGACGATCACCTTGCCCTCGTCGAGGACGGCCGTCCCCTCCGGGTGCATCCGGTGGCCGGTGAGCCGGTTCTTGACGCCCGCACGGGACCTGGCCCAGGCGTGGACCAGATAGGCCTCGCCCGTCTCCGCGTCCCAGAGGGGACAGGGGTCGATGAGCCCCTTGCCCTCCTTCACCAGCAGCGGCCGGGACCAAGGCCCCCTGATCTGCGGCGCGTTGATCTGGAAGATGCCCTGGTCGGGGTCGCCCCAGAAGATCCAGAAGCGGTCGTCGTGGTGCCTCAGGGACGGCGCCCACACTCCGCAGTCGTGCCGTGGAGACCTGAAATCGGCCGCCGGTTCGAGGCGTTCGAGGGCATGTCCGATCAAGGTCCAGTGGACCAGGTCGCGCGAGTGCAGCAGAGGCAGGCCGGGAGCGCGGCCGAAGCTGGAGGCGGTGAGATAGAAGTCGTCGCCGACCCGCACGACGTCCGGGTCGGACCAGTCGGCGTTCAGGACGGGGTTGGTGTACGTCTCGTGCGTCACTGGCTGACCGCCTTGCGTACCAGTGCCGCCGCCTCGTGCCGGTCCAGGCGGCCGTCGGCGACGACGGTGACGATCCGGCGTACGGCCGTCTCGCCGGGCGGGACCCGCAGCCGCTCCGCGCAGGCCAGCGAGGAGCCGACGCCCGGGTACTCGGCGGTGCGGACGAACCAGGGGTCGCGGCGGGTGGCACCGGTGGCGCCGGCGAAGACCAGGGTCCAGTGGGCGCCGGCCAGGGCGAGCCAGTCGGCGCGGGCGCCGTGGACGGACGCCTCGCCCCGCGTGCCGGCGGTGAAGACCTCGGGGGCCGCGTCCTCCTTGCGGGCCCGCCAGAAGAAGCCGCCGTAGGCCGCTCCGGGGCGCCCGTTCGTCGCCGGGCTGCCGATGGACAGCGGCCCCGAGGTGACGTTGGTCAGCGAGAAGGTGAAGTCCAGCGCCCAGGCGGCGTCGGTGAGTTCGGTGGCCTCGACGGTACGGCGCTCGCGCAGCAGCTCGGTGCCCGAGGCGACCCAGCGCAGCTCCTCCACGAAGCCGTCCGGGTCGCGGAGCTGGAAGGAACTGTGCCGCTGGGCACCGTGGTTGTCGAGCTCGGTCGGGCCCTGGTCGCGGACGTAGGTGCGTCCGCCCCAGAAGTTGTGCCCCCCGACGTCGGGTACGGCTACACCGACGCCGAGGTGGTGTGTGTGGTCGGCCGGGCTCAGTTCGGTGACCGCCGTGCCGGCCAGGGTGGTGACGGGGTGCAGATAGGGCCGCGGGGAGAGCCTGGCGGGCAGCTCGGGCCGGGTCACGTAGCGGGCGACCGGGCGGCCGGCGACACGCAGGACGACCGGTGCGTCGGGTGCGGTTGCGGTCATCAGGGGCTCACCTCTTTCGGATGCGCGGTCGTGAACGCCCAGGGGGCGCCCAGTTCGGAGTAGAGGGCGAGGGTGTCGGCGGCGGCCGCGACGAGGCCGTCGATGCCGGGGACGACCCGCCGCTCCTCGTCGGGCAGCAGGCGCCAGGCGTCGTCGGGCACCTGGACCGGGTCGGGAGCGACCCGGATCGCCTCGACGACCCGCATGAACGACTCGGTCACGGCGGGCGGGACCAGCAGTTCCGTCCCGTCGGTGAGGTGCTCGACGAGGTTCTCCAGCAGGTCGGTGCGGCCGTACTCGAACTCCTCGGGGCCGTGGCCGGCCCGCTGGAGCAGGACGCGGTCCTGCTTGTACCAGTACGTGATCCGGCCGCGGCTGCCGTGCACGACGACGTACGGGTCGTCGGGGTCCTCGGCGCACAGCGTGGCCGCGACGACGATCTCGCGGCCGTCGGCCGTGTGGACGCGGACGCAGGAGGTGTCGTCGGACTCGATCGCGTTGGCGTGCGCCAGCTCGGTCTCGATGCCGGTGACGTCGGTGGCGCGGGTGGCACCGGCCAGCGCGAGGGCGGTGGCGACGGCGTGCGCGAGCGGGTTGGTGAGCGCCCCGTCGATCACGTCGACGCCGTTCAGCCGTCGCCTGCCCGCCCAGGGCGCCCGCCGGAAGTACGCCTCCGGCCGGGCCCAGGCCCCGGCGCCGCCGACCCCGGAGACCTCGCCGACCGCCCCCTCCTCGATCAGCCGGCGGATCGCGGGCACGGCGTGCGAGCCCAGCGACTGGAAGCCGATCTGGCAGACCACGCCCGCCTCGGCGACCCCGTCCGCCATCCGCCGGAACTCGGCGTAGGACGGCGCGGGCGGCTTCTCCAGAAGCAGGTGGACCCCCTTGCGCGCCGCGATCAGGGCCAGGTCGGTGTGGGTGGGGATCGGGGTGCAGATGACGGCGACCCGGGCGCCGGTCGTGTCCAGCAGCGCGCCGAAGTCGGCGGACTGGTCGGGCGTGCCGAGGCCCTCGGGGATCTCCGCCGGGGTCAGCGGGGTCAGCTCGCAGACACCCGCCAGGCGGACGATGCCCTTGTCCTGGAGCCGGCGGATGTTGTCCAGGTGCCAGTGGCCGTGGCCGCGCGCGCCCGCGAGGACGATCGGGACCGGGCCGCTCATCGGTTCGGCGGTGCTCATGGGATCCTCCCTGCGCCCGCGCCGCGTGCCACCTCGCGGTCGGCCACCGCGGCGCTGTCGATCTTTGTGTGCAGGGTAGGCGTCCAGCCGACGTCCGCCGTGAGGTCGCGCTCGCTGCCGCTGTTGTAGGCGTTGTAGATCGCGAGGAGGTCCACGGGCCAGCCGTTGAAGACGGTGCCGCTCTGGTGCAGGGCGGTGCCGTTCCAGCTCTTGACCAGGTCGGCGACCTCCACGTGGCCGGGGGTGTGGAAGGCGTTGTTCTCGGCGTACACGGCCGACTCGGTCGACACGCCGAGCGAGTAGCGGTACTCGGCGCCCTCGGGGACGACGTAGCGGTTGTCGTAGACGTGCACCTGCCCGAAGCGGACGCGCGGTGCGCGCTGTACGACGGACTCGAACTGGTTGTGGTGCAGCGTGACCCGGAGCTTTCCGCGGTCGCCGGTGGCCGTGTCGCCGCTGCCGATGAGCATCGCCTTGTCGTGTCCGGCGAACCGGCTCCAGGAGACGGTGACCAGGTCGGAGCCGTTGGTGATGTCCAGCAGTCCGTCGTGGCGAAGGTAGTTGCGGCCGAACCGGGTGGGCTCGGCGGAGTCGGGGTGGCCCTGGTCGGAGGCGGTGACGTGGTCGACCCAGACGTGGGTCGCGCCGGTCAGCCAGATGTTGTCGTACGCCGTCTTCCAGTCGCCGAGGCCGCCGGTGTTGGGCTGCCAGACGGGGAAGCAGTCGTAGGCGTCGCGCAGGTCGAGGTTGCGCAGGATGACGTTGTCCGCGTTCTTCACCTGGAGGCTGGCGCCCTTGAGGACGGCTCCGTCGCCGAGGCCCACGATGGTGGTGTTGGGGCCGACGGGGAGCACGATCCGCTCGGCCTGCGCGGCCGCCGACGCCTGGCGGGCCTCCTCCTGCGCGCCGCTCGGCTTGGCGGCGCCCCAGGTGCGCGGGTCGTAGGCGGCCAGGTACCGCGTCGGGGAGTAGCCGCCGGTGGCGTAGTCGGCGCAGTCCAGGTGGTCGCCGTCGTCGTCGGTGTTGGCGTCGATCGTCCCGGCGATCTTGATGATCTTCGGGGTGTCGCTGCCGCCGTCGAGGGCGCGGACGAGTCCGGCGCGGTCGGTGACGGTGGTGACGTGTGCGTCGTCGGCGGCCGCGCCTCCGGTGGTGCCGGTGCCGTAGGCCGCCCAGCCGTCGTCGGCGGCGAGGACGTCCCGGGAGATGTCCCGGGCCTCGGCCTGCGCGGGCACGCAGAGCAGCCCCAAAACGGCTGTTACCAGCGTGATCTGACGGATTCTCATCCCTTGACCGCCCCCGCGCTGAAGCCGGTGATCAGCCACTTCTGGATGAAGGCGAAGACGAGCACCACGGGGACGGCGGCGATGATGCCGCCCGCGGCCAGCGCGCCCAGGTCGACGCTGTCCGCGCTCATCAGGGTGTTGAGGCCGACGGGGATCGTCTGCTTGGTCTGGTCGGACAGGAACATCAGGGCGAACAGGAAGTGGTTCCAGGCGTGTACGAAGGCGAAGGAACCGACGGCGATCAGCCCGGGCCGCAGCAGCGGAAGGACGACGATCCGGAAGGCGGTGAGCCGGTTGCACCCGTCGACCCAGGCGGCCTCCTCCAGGGAGTACGGCACGTTCCGGATGAAGCCGCTGATCAGGATCATCGACAGGGGCAGCTGGAAGACCGTCTCGGCGATGATGACACTGCCGAGCGAGTTGATCATCTTGAGCTCGGCGAAGATCTGGAAGAGCGGCACGAGGAGCAGCGCGCCCGGCACGAACTGGGTGCACAGCAGGGCGAGCATGAACCCGCGTTTGATCCTGAAGTCGAAGCGGGCGAGGGCGTAGCCGCCCGCCAGGGCGACGCCGGTGGTGAGCAGCAGGGTCGCCACGCCGGTGAGCACGCTGTTCTGGAAGTAGACGGCGAAGTCCCGCTCGTTCCAGACCTTCTCGAAGTGGTCGAAGGTCATCGGCCAGGGCACGAGCGAGGTCGAGCCGGCCGGGCGCAGCGCGAAGAGGAGGATCCAGTAGAAGGGGACGAGGGTGAAGACCAGGTAGATCGACAGGGGGAGGTAGATCTGCCAGCGGGGGGCCTCGTCCCAGGCACGCCTGTGCCGGGACGGGCGCCGGTCGGGCGCGTCGGTCACGCGCACGGGGACGGGTGTGACCTCGGTGGCCTCCTTGGTGATCACTTGTCGCCTCCTCCGAACTTGCTCAGCCGCAGATAGACCATCGAGCAGAAGAGCAGGATCACGAACGCGACCGTGGTGAGGGCGGACGCGTAGCCGAAGTTGTGTGCGTCGACGCTGGTGTTGGCGATGTAGAGCGGGAGGGTGGTGGTCTCCCCCGCCGGGCCGCCGCCGGTGAGCGTGTAGAGCAGGTCGACGTTGTTGAACTCCCACACCGCGCGCAGCAGCGTGGACAGGACGATGGCGTCCTTCAGGTGGGGCAGGGTGATGTGCCAGAACTGCTTGATCCGGCTCGCGCCGTCGACCTCGGCGGCCTCGTACAGGTCCTTGGAGACGGACTGGAGGTCGGCGAGGATGAGGATCGCGAAGAAGGGGACACCGCGCCACAGGTCGGCGATGATCGCCGCCGGGAAGACGGTGGAGGTGTCGGACAGCCAGCTGGTGCCGTACTCGCCTATGCCCATGTCCGCGAGGTAACGGGTGATGCCGGTCTGGGAGTTGTAGAGCAGCACCCAGATCGCCGAAGTCAGCACGCCGGAGACGGCCCACGGGGAGAAGACCAGCGCCCGGCCGAGCGAGCGCCCCACGAAGGTCTGGTTGACGATCAGCGCGAGGGCCAGGCCGAACAGCAGCTGGAGTCCGACCTCGACGAAGACCCACTTGGCGCTGAAGGTCAGCGTGTCCCAGAACTGCGGGTCGTCGGTGAAGGCGTGGACGAAGTTGTCGAAGCCCGCGAAGCCGTTGCGCCACGGTTTGGTGGGGTTGTAGTTCTGCAGGCTGTAGTAGAAGACGCTGATGACCGGGTAGGCGATGAAGCCCAGCATCAGCAGGGCCGCCGGCGCGATCAGCAGGTACGGCAGTCTGCGGGGCGTGGCGGAGGCACGGCGCCGCCGGGGTGGCGCGGGCGGCTTCGCCACGGCTGCGGCTTGGGCCATGACTGTTCTCCGTTCTAGGTACGTCTCTCGGTGCGTCGTGCGTTCGTGTGCATCGTGCTTTCGGGCGGGTGAAGCGCTTTCTCTCCGCACAGGGGTGGGCCCGGTCGTGCTGTCGCGGTCAGCCCGCGTACGGGTCCGCGACCTTGCCCGGACGGGCCAGGAACTCGAAGTCGCAGCCGGTGTCGGCCTGGGTGATCTGCTCGTTGTAGAGCGCGCCGTAGCCTCGCTCGTACCGGGCGGGCGGCGGCGTCCACCGGGCCCGACGCCGCTCCAGTTCCTCGTCGTCCACGTCGAGCCGCAGGGAGCGGGCCTCGACGTCGAGGGTGATCGGGTCCCCGGTGCGGACCAGGGCGAGCGGTCCGCCGACGTACGACTCGGGCGCCACGTGCAGGACGCACGCGCCGTAACTCGTCCCGCTCATCCGGGCGTCGGAGATCCGCACCATGTCCCGCACACCCTGCTTGAGCAGATGGTCGGGGATGGGCAGCATGCCGTACTCGGGCATGCCCGGGCCGCCCTTGGGGCCCGAGCCCCGCAGCACCAGGACGGTGTCGGCGGTGATCCCCAGCTCCGGGTCGTTGATGGTGCGCTGCATGGTCCGGTAGTCGTCGAAGACGACCGCGGGGCCGGTGTGCCGGAGCAGGTGGGGCTCGGCGGAGATGTGCTTGATGACGGCGCCGTCCGGGCAGAGGTTGCCGCGCAGGACGGCGACCCCGCCCTCGCTCGCGACCGGGTTGCTCAGGGGGCGGATGACGTCCTCGTCGTGCACCTGGGCGCCGGCGAGCTGCTCACGCATCGTGTCGTGGGAGACGGTCGGGCGTTCCAGGTGGAGCAGGTCCGGGATCCGGGAGAGGAAGCCGGGCAGCCCGCCCGCGAAGTGGAAGTCCTCCATGAGGTACTTCCGGCCGCCGGGCCGCACGTTGGCGAGCACGGGGACGGTCCGGGCGATCCGGTCGAAGTCGTCGAGGGTGAGCTTGACGCCGGCGCGGCCCGCCATGGCGATGAGGTGGATCACGGCGTTCGTCGAACCGCCGAGGCCGAGGACGGTCGTCACCGCGTCCTCGAACGCGTCCGCGGTGAGGATCTCGCTCAACTTGCGGTCCCGGTGGACCAGTTCGACGATGCGCAGGCCCGCGGCGGCCGCCATCCGGTCGTGCCCGGAGTCCACGGCCGGGATGCTCGACGCGCCCGGAACCGTCACGCCCAGCGCCTCCGCGGCGGCCGTCAGCGTGGACGCGGTACCCATCGTCATGCAGTGGCCCGGCGAGCGCGCGAGGCCGCTCTCCAGCTCGGCCAGTTCGCAGTCGCCGATGAGGCCGGCCCGCTTGTCGTCCCAGTACTTCCACATGTCGGTGCCCGAGCCGAGGACCTCGCTCCGCCAGTGTCCCGGCAGCATGGGCCCGGCCGGGACGAAGACCGTCGGCAGGTCGACGCTGGCCGCGCCCATGAGCAGCGCGGGTGTCGTCTTGTCGCAGCCGCCCATCAGCACGGCCCCGTCCACGGGATAGGAGCGCAGCAGTTCCTCGGTCTCCATCGCGAGCAGGTTGCGGTAGAGCATCGGGGTCGGCTTCTGGAAGGTCTCGCTGAGCGTGGAGACCGGGAACTCCAGCGGGAAGCCGCCCGCCTGCCACACGCCCCGCTTCACCGCCTGCGCGCGGTCGCGCAGGTGGACGTGGCAGGGGTTGATGTCCGACCAGGTGTTGAGGATCGCGACGACCGGCTTGCCGAGGTGCTCCTCGGGGAGGTAGCCGAGCTGGCGGGTGCGGGCGCGGTGGCTGAAGGAGCGCAGGCCCTCGGCGCCGTACCACTGATGGCTTCTGAGGTCCTCAGGGCGCTTGCGCGCCGATTCGTCGAAGCGCTTCATATGGACCATCCGGCGGCTATGGCGGCGACCTCGGCGCGCTCGTCCTCGGGCAGCGGCCGGCTCGGCGGGCGGACCTCCCGGCGGCACAGGCCAAGGGAGGAAAGGGCTTCCTTGACGACGGTGACGTTGTTGGCGGAACCGTTGGCGGCGCGGAGCTCCTCGAAGCGCCTGATCTGTTCCCACACCTTCATCGCGGCTGGATAATCCCCTGATCGAAGCGCTTCGATCATGTTCAGCGAAACGGCCGGGGCGACGTTCACGAGCCCGGAGGTGAAGCCGGTGGCGCCCGCGGAGAAGTAGGACGGGGCGTACGGCTCGGCGAGGCCGGCCACCCAGACGAAGCGCTCCAGGCCCGCGTCCCGCGCGAACGCGGCGAAGCGCGAGGCGTCCGGGACGGCGTACTTGACGCCGATGACGTTCGGACAGGCGTCGGCGAGCTCGGCGAGACGTTCGCCGCGCAGCTGCGCGTTGCGGATGTACGGGACGACGCCCAGTTCGGGCACCGCCGCCGCGATCTCCCGGTGGTAGTCGACCCAGCCGCTCTGCGACACGTACGGGTGGACGGGCTGATGGACCATCACCATCTGCGCACCCAGCTCACGGGCGTGCCGGGCGGAGGCGACGGCGGTCGGTACGTCGTGTCCGACGCCGACCAGGATCGCCGCCCGTCCGCCGGCCACCTCGACGGTCACCTCGGTGACCAGGCGGCGCTCTTCGGGGGTGAGGGCGTAGAACTCGCCGGTGTTGCCGTTCGGGGTGAGGGTGGTGATCCCGCCGTCGAGCAGCCGGCGCAGCAGGGCCCGGTGGGCTTCACCGTCGACGGAGCCGTCCTCGGCGAACGGGGTCACCGGGATGGCCACCACGTCGGCCAGGGCCGCACGCTGGGTCTCGAACGCCACGCTGCTCATTCCTGACCTTTCTCTGCCCGGGGCCCCTCGTGGGCCTCCTGGGCGGTCTCGGGGAACGCCCGGTGCACGAACGACGCGATGTGGGCGTGCAGGGCGCGGGCCGCTCCGTCGCAGTCGCCGTCCAGGGCGAGCCGCAGGATCTCGCGGTGCTCGCCCGCCTCCCGTTCCCAGGAGGGCGACGCGGCCCAGGCGACGGCCGAGACCAGGGCGGCCTGGTCGCGCACCTCGTCGAGCATCCGGCCGAGCAGCGGGTTGCCGCACGGCAGGTACAGGGCGCGGTGGAACTCACGGTTGGCCAGCGACCGTTCGGCGGTGTCGGTCGCCTCGTCGGCCCTGGTCAGCGCCTGGCGCGCGGCGTCGAGGGAAGCGCCCAGCCGTACGGCCCGCCTCAGCGCCTCGGGTTCGAGGAGCAGGCGTACGTCGTAGACCTCGCGCGCCATGTCCGCGTCCACCATGCGCACCGTGACGCCCTTGTACTGGCTCATGACGACCAGCCCGGTGCCGGCCAGGGTCTTGAGCGCCTCGCGCACCGGGGTCTTGGAGACCCCGAACTGCGCGGCGAGCTCGGTCTCGACCAGGGCCTGGCCGGGCGTCAGCCGGCCGGTGAGGATGCGGCGTTTGATCTCCTCCAGCACGTACTGCGTGCGGGACGGGATCGGCGTGGGCACAGAGGTCATGCGCGCCTCTCGGATGTCGCGTATCTGATCTCGGATCGCGTATCGCGTCTCATATATGACGTACGAAGTACGACGCGTTGAAGGTAGGAGCGGCCCTGTGTTTCGTCAATGCTTCTGACAGAGGAAGTTGAGGTTGCCGAGGTGAGGCTGCCGGGTCGGGAGCGCCCGAACGGGGTCAGAAGGGCAGGGTCTCGCCCTCGCGAGCGGTCCGGGCGGGGCCCCCGAAGGCGACGGCGGCCCGCGCGGTCGCGGCCTCCCGGGTCAGCGTGGGCCCGACATGGGTGATGTACAGCTCGCGCACCCCGGCCCTGCGGGCGGCCTCGCCGGCCTCCTCCGGCGTGAGATGCACCTGCTGCTCCCGTTCGCCTTCGCGATGGCTGTCGATGTCCGCCTCGCACAGGAACAGATCGGCGCCGGAGGCGAGTTCGGTGAGGGCCTCGCACGGCCCGGTGTCACCCGAGTACGCGAGGACGCTCCCCTGGCACTCGGCCCTCAGCCCGTACGCCTCGGTGTCGTGCACCACCCGGCGCGAGCTGAGGCGCAGGTTCCAGTGCCGCACGGTGTGCCCGTCGAACAGGGCCCTGAAGTCGAAGACCCCGCTCAGGAAGCGCACGTCGGGCCGGCCGAAGAAGCCCGCGAGGCGCCGGGCGCAGTCGAGCGGCGCGTAGAGCGGGATCGGGGCCGGCGGGGTCATCCCGCCGTAGGCGAGGGCGTAGGCGGCGGCCAGGAGGTCGGCGCTGTGGTCGGCGTGCAGGTGCGAGATCCAGATCGCCGTGAGCCGGTCGGGATCCGTGTGCCGCTGCAACTCCGCGAACGTCCCGGGGCCCGCGTCCACCCACACCTCCGCCCCCGCGCCGCGCAGCAGATAGCCGGAGCAGGGGCGGCCCGGCCCCGGGTGCGGAGAGGCGGTACCGAGGACGGTGAGGCTCAGAGGCATGGTGGGGAGCGTACGTTTCGGGCCCGCGGGGCGCGCTGTGATTGCGTTTGTCCACGGCGGCCGCAGGCGGCCGTCCGCACCCGGTTCGCCGGGCCGGGAGGCCTCAGCGGGTCCAGCCGGGTTCCCGCCCGCTCAGTCCGAGCGCCCGGTCGAGCAGCGGGGCGTCGTCCGGGACGGGGACCACGGGGCCGAACACGCCGCTCCCGGGCTCGCCCTGGGCCGCGGCGGCGGCGAGGAACCCGTGCGCCGCCGACAGCGCGGCCGGGTCGGGCGTGTACTCCTGGCCGGTGGCCCGGGCCAGGTCCCAGCCGTGGATCACCAGTTCGTCGGCGACGACGGCGCCCGCGACCTCGCCGGGCAGGTCCACGCCGCCCGCGCGGGTCATGCCGGTCCAGGCGGCCGGGTCGCGCCAGGCGTCGGCGAGCTCGTCGAGGGCCTTGGCGAGTTCCTCGCGCCAGCCGGGGCCGATCTCCGGCGCGGCGGCGTCCGGAGGGGTGTCGGTCGTGGGGCCCAGATCCTTGCGTGCGGCGTCCCGGAAGGCGACGGAGAGGCCGGTGAGGTGGCCGAGCATGTTGCGGACGGCGCAGCCCGGGCAGGGCGTCCCGTCCCCGAGCTGCCCGTCGCGGACGCCCTGCGCGAGGCGCGCCACGATCAGGGTCTGCGGGCCGAGGTCGAATGTGGGTGCGGCTGTCGTGTCGGTCATATGGGGTGGACCGGCGGCGCCGCGCGAACTCATCGTTGTCCCGCCGGGCGATTCCGTTCCGTCCGCGCCGGGTCCCGGCGGCCGGCGCGCCGGTGACGTGGTGCACCGGGGACGGTGCCGGGCCCGGTGCCTTAGGCGCCCCGGGGACATGACCGACGGGGCCGCACGGATTCCCGTGGGGCGGGCGGCGCGTACGGGGCATCTGCCCGATGCCAGGGCGGCCGCCTCAGAACCACGATGACCAGGTATGACGAAGAACTGGTCCGCGGGGCGTGTCCTGCGGGACCGCGACGCGGCGCTCTACCTGGCCGCGTCGTCGGTCTCCGGTTTCGGCACCTCGGCGCTCTGGCTGGCGTCCGGTGTGTGGGTCAAGGACCTCACCGGCTCGAACGGGCTCGCGGCGCTGTGCGTGCTCGCCCTGTGGGCGCCCACCCTGCTCGGGCCGCCGTTGGGCACCCTGGCCGACCTCGGCCGTCGCAAGCCGCTGCTCGTCGCGCTCAACCTGGGCCCGGCGGCGCTGCTGCTCACCCTCCTCGCCGTCGACTCCGCCGGCCGGCTCTGGCTGCTGTGGGCGGTGCTGTTCCTGTACGGCGCCGCCTCGGTGGTCGCCGACGCGGCGGAGTCCGCGCTCGTCACCGCCGCCGTCGCACCGGAGCTGCTGGGCGACTTCAACGGGCTGCGCATGACCGCCACCGAGGGCATGAAGCTGGTCGCCCCGCCGGCCGGCGCGGGCGTCTACGCGGCCTACGGCGGCCCGGCGGTGGCGCTCCTGGACGCGGCCACCTTCGGGTGCGCGGCGGCGCTGTACGCGTGCGTGCGGGTCCGTGAGGAGCGCCCGCGGCCGTCCACCGCCTCCTGGCGTGCGCAGACCGCCGAGGGCGCCCGCTTCCTGTGGGGCCACCCCGGGCTGCGCCCGCTGGTCCTCGCGGGAGGCGCGGCGCTGCTGCTCTCGGGTCTCGGCGGCCCGCTGGTCCACGCCGTCGTCGAGGGCCTCGGGCGCTCCCCCGCCTTCGCGGGCACGCTCTACGCCGCCCAGGGCGCCGGTTCGGTCGTGGTGGGGCTGCTCTCGGGGCCCGCCCTGCGGCGGCTGGGGGAACGCCGGTTCGCCGCCTGCGGGATCGTCCTCACGGCCGGCGCGGTCGCCGCGCAGGCCGTCGCCTCGGACCCCGTGGCCCTGGTGTGCGGCGCGGCGATCGGGGCGGGGCTGCCCTGTGTGCTGATCGCCGCGCTGACCGCCGTGCAGCGGGAGACGCCGGACGCGCTGCTCGGCCGGGTCACCGCGACGGCCGGCACCCTGATGTACGCGCCGACCGCCGTCGGCCTCGCGGCGGGCGCGGGCCTGGTCGAACTCGTGCCGTATCAGCCGCTGCTGGTCCTGCTGGGCGTGGCCCGGCTGGCGGTCCTGCCGCTGCTGCGCGGCCCTCAGCGGGCGGCCAGCGCCTCGCGTACGGACGCCAGGTCCCCGTCCGACGCCAGTCCCGCGTGATACAGCCGCAGTTCGGTCGCCCCGAGGGCGCGCGCCCGCGCCAGGTCGGCGGTGAGTGTCCCGGGGCTGCCGCCCATGCCGGAGACGACGCCGAGGTTGGCGGCGACGACCGCGCCCTCGCGGCCCTGCGCGGCGAAGGGGGCCAGCAGGCCGGGCCCGCCCGCGCAGGGCACGACGACCCCGTCCGCGACGGACAGGATGTGCTCGGGGTCGACGCCCGGGTTGGCGCCGACGTGGTACGTCACGGGGTCGGCGTGCAGCAGGACCTGGAAGCCGTCGGGCGCGGCGTCCCGTACCGCCCGCACGGCGGTCTCCTGGAGGGTGCGGGCGGTCTCGTCGCGCCACGCGCGCGTGGCCGCCGCCGTCTCCTCCCCGAGCAGCTTCTCGATCTCCGCCCAGCCTCCTGCGCCGTCCGGCGCCCCTCGCCACAGCGGTTCCAGCGCCTCCCGTACGGCGGCCGCGAGCGCGTCGGCGTCCAGGCCCTGCTCGCCGTAGCCGGCCCGGCAGGCGGGGCAGAAGCAGAGCGCCATCAGGTACTGGCCGGCGTCCCCGAGGCCGACGCCGCCGGTCTTGTCGTGGGCGTGCAGGTGCTGGAGCCCGTACCAGCCGAGGGACTCCAGTTCGGTGCCGCCCGCGCCGGGGCGTACGGCGGCCTCGGCGGCGAGGTCGACGAGGTACGCGCGCGTGGCGGGCTGGGCGATGCAGGGGGCCCACGGGTAGCGGTCGCCGTAGGCGTTGACGACCGAGGTGTCCGGATGCTCGGCGCCCATCCGTGAGTTGTGCGCGAGGACCACCCAGGTGTGCACGTCGAGACCGGCCCGCGCGAGCGCTTCGGCGGCCTCGCCGTAGGCGTCGCCGGGGGCCCAGTCACCGGCCGGACAGGGACGCAGGGCGCGGCCCTTCCAGCGGTCGCCGGCCGGGTCCGTCGGGTACAGCACGGCCGCGTGCTCGGCGGTGACGATGCGGTGGCGCGGGTGGCGGGGGGTGAGGGCGCGGGTGGAGTGGTAGGCGGCGGCGAGGGTCACCTGTTCCACGCCGAGCTCGGCGATCCGGGGCGCCGCTTCGGGGTCGCCGGTGATGTCCCAGGGGTAGACGAATGTCGACGCCTTCACTTACGAGTCCTCCTCCAGCAGCGCGTGACCGCGCTCGATCACCTGGGCGAGCTGTTTGACATGATCCTCGCTCGGTTCGTGCAGCGGCGGGCGCACTTCGCCCACGTCGAGGCCGCGCAGCCGGACCCCGGCCTTGACCAGGGAGACGGCGTATCCGCGGCCCTGGGCCCGCAGTTCGACGAACGGCCGGTAGAAGCCGTCGAGGAGACGGTGGACGGTGGTGTCGTCGCCGGTGATGAGGGCCCGGTGGAAGGCGAGGGCGATCTCGGGGGCGAAGCAGAACACGGCCGAGGAGTAGAGGGTGACGCCGAGGGCCCGGTAGGCGAGCTGGGTCTGTTCGGCGGTCGGCAGACCGTTGAAGTAGAGGAAGTCGCCGGGGAACTCGGTGCGCACGGCGCTGATGGTCCGCTGCATCAGGTCGAGGTCGCCGAGGCCGTCCTTGAGACCGATGATCCCCTCGGTGCGGGCGAGTTCGACGACGGTCCCGGGGGTGAAGACGGCGTTGTCGCGCTGGTAGACGACGACCGGAAGGGCGGTCGCGGCCGCCACCTCCCGGTAGTGGCGCAGCAGCCCCTCCTGGGCGGCGACGACGAGGTAGGGCGGCATGGCGAGCAGGCCGTCCGCACCGGCCGACTCGGCCAGCCTCGCGTAGCGCACGGCGAGCGCGGTCCCGTAGCCGGCGCCGGCGACGACCGGCACCCGCCCGGCGGTCTCGGTCACGGCCGCCCGCACGCAGGCCTCGAACTCCTCCGGGGCGAGCGCGTGGAACTCCCCGGTCCCGCAGGCCGCGAAGACGGCGGCGGCACCCGCCTCGACGCCACGCCGGACGTGCGCGCGGTAGGTGTCGAGGTCGAGGGCGCCGTCGGGGCCGTAGGCGGTGACGGGGAAGAACAGGGGTCCGCTGGGGACGCGGAGGCGATCGGCGAGCGGGGCTGACGTCACGGGCTCTCCCGGGTCCATAACGGGTCCATATTCTTGAGCAGTGTCCATATTCCTGAACGACCTCACGCTAGGGTGCCCGATCGAGCCGGGTCAAGCGCGGCAACCCCCGAGACACCAGCAGTTTTGTCACTCCTGTAGGACACTTGACGGGCGCCGCCACCACTCCTTAGCGTGTCCATGCATGTGAACTGTGGCCACACATGCGTCCGCCCCTCATGTGATCCAAGGAGACCCGAGGATGCCCGCTCCGCGCACCGTCCTGCTCACCGGCGCCGCCGGCGGCCTCGGCACCCTGATGCGGGACCTGCTGCCCGCCTACGGCTACGAGCTGCGCCTGCTCGACCTGCGTCCGATCGAGGGCGAGCCGCGGGCGATCGTCGCGGACCTCGCCGACAAGGACGCCGTCCGGGAGGCCGTGCGGGGCGTCGACGCGATCGTCCACCTCGCCGGCATCTCACTGGAAGCCCCCTTCGAGAAGATCCTCGGCGCGAACATCGCGGGCACGTACAACCTGTACGAGGCGGCCCGCGAGGAGGGCGTCCAGCGCGTCGTCTTCGCCTCCTCCAACCACGCGGTCGGCTTCACCCCCCGCCCCCGGGACGGCGCGTCGCCCGAGGAGGGCGAACTGATCCCGGTCGACACCCCGCGCCGCCCGGACACCTTCTACGGCCTGTCCAAGTCCTTCGGCGAGGACCTCGCCCAGCTCTACTGGGACAAGCACGGCCTGGAGAGCGTGTCGGTACGCATCGGCTCCTGCTTCGCCGAGCCCACCAGCGTGCGCATGCTGTCGCTGTGGATGAGCCCGGCCGACGGCGCCCGCCTCTTCCACGCGGCCCTGACCGCCGAGAACGTCGGCCACACCGTCGTCTACGGTTCCTCCGCCAACACCCGGCTGTGGTGGGACCTCGGCACCGCGCGGGCGCTCGGCTACGAGCCGCAGGACGACTCCGAGCCGTTCGCCGAGAAGCTGATCGCCGAGCAGGGAGAGCTCGACCCGGAGAACATCGCCCACGCCTACCTGGGCGGCCACTTCGTCAGCGACCCGCCGATCTGGCCGTACTGACCGGGAAACGGACCTCACGGGCGGCGGGCGGGCACCGAACGGGCCGCCTCCTCCAACCACGCGGTCGGCTTCACCCCCCGCCCCCGGGACGGCGCGTCGCCCGAGGAGGGCGAACTGATCCCGGTCGACACCCCGCGCCGCCCCGCAGGTCCGAGCCGGGCAGGTCGTGCCGCAAACGGGCCCACCCGGGCAGTATCGGGCCCGCAACAGGCCTGGTCAGTGCCGCGCACCCGCTGTAGAACTTCCCCCATGGGCCCCACTGGGCCCGAACGGGCAGGACGGCGGCAGAGGCGAGGTGAGGACATGACCCCGAGAACGCCGGAGGAACGCCAGCGCGAGATCGTGCGCGCCGCGCGCGCCACCGGCGCGGTCGACGTCGCCACGCTCGCCACCGAACTGGGCGTGGCCAGGGAGACCGTCCGGCGGGACCTGCGCGCCCTGGAGGACCACGGCCTGGTGCGCCGCACGCACGGCGGCGCCTACCCCGTGGAGAGCGCCGGCTTCGAGACGACCCTGGCCTTCCGCGCCACCAGCCACGTGCCCGAGAAGCGCCGGATCGCCGCCGCGGCGGCCGGGCTGCTCGGGGACGCCGAGACGGTCTTCGTCGACGAGGGCTTCACCCCGCAGCTCATCGCCGAGGCGCTGCCCAGGGACCGGCCGCTGACCGTGGTCACCGCGTCCCTGCCGGTCGCGGGCGCGCTCGCCGAGACCGAGAACACGTCCGTACTGCTGCTCGGCGGCCGGGTCCGCTCCGGCACCCTGGCCACCGTCGACCACTGGACGACGAAGATGCTGGCCGGCTTCGTCGTCGACCTCGCCTACATCGGCGCCAACGGCATCTCCCGCGAACACGGTCTGACCACCCCGGACCCGGCCGTCGGCGAGGTCAAGGCGCAGGCCGTGCGGGCGGCCAGGCGGGTGGTCCTCACCGGCGTGCACTCCAAGTTCGGGGCGGTCAGCTTCTGCCGGTTCGCCGAGGTGGGCGCGCTGGAGGCGATCGTGACGAGCACGCTGCTGCCGGCGGCCGAGGCCCACCGGTACTCACTGCTGGGGCCTCAGGTCATCCGGGTCTGAACCCCCGACACCCATCCCCCGAGGGCACCGCCACGCCTCGGGGCGCCCGATACATCCCACTATGCCCAGGAGCGATCGATGCGCACCCAGAGCCGACGGAGGCCGCGAGCCACGCTCGCCGCGGTCGCCGCAGGGACGCTGCTCGCCCCGCTGCTCTCCGGCTGCTGGGCCGGAGCCGGCGGGGCGGGTTCCGGCGGCGACTCCCTCAACGTCCTCATGGTCAACAACCCCCAGATGGCCGAGTTGCAGAAGCTCACCGCCGCCCACTTCACCAAGGAGACCGGCATCAAGGTCAGCTTCACGCTGCTGCCGGAGAACGACGTCCGCGACAAGATCAGCCAGGACTTCGCCAACCAGGCGGGCCAGTACGACGTGGCGACCCTGTCCAACTACGAGATACCGATCTACGCCCGCAACGGCTGGCTGCACGCGATGGACACGTACGTGGCGGCGGACCCCGCCTACGACGAGAAGGACGTCCTGAAGCCGATGCGCGAGTCCCTCACCGGGGACGACGGAAAGCTCTACGGCCAGCCCTTCTACGGCGAGTCGTCCTTCCTGATGTACCGCAAGGACGTCTTCGCCGCGAAGGGCCTGACCATGCCCGCCCACCCCACCTGGCAGCAGGTGGCCGACCTCGCCGCGAAGACGGACGGGGCCGAGCCCGGCATGAAGGGCATCTGCCTGCGCGGGCTGCCCGGCTGGGGCGAGGTCATGGCACCCCTGACGACCGTCGTGAACACCTTCGGCGGCACCTGGTTCGACAAGGACTGGAAGGCACAGCTCGACTCGCCCGCCTTCGAGAAGGCGACGAAGTTCTACGTCGACCTCGTCCGCGACCACGGCGAGTCCGGAGCCGCCCAGTCCGGCTTCGCCGAGTGCCTGAACAACATGACCCAGGGCAAGGTCGCCATGTGGTACGACGCCACCTCCGCGGCCGGTTCCCTGGAGGCGGCCAAGTCCCCGGTCAAGGGCAAGATGGGCTACGCCCCGGCCCCCGTGGAGCGCACCGGCTCCTCCGGCTGGCTCTACACCTGGGCCTGGGGCATCCAGAAGGCCTCCCGCAATGCCGACAAGGCCTGGAAGTTCGTCTCCTGGGCGTCGGGCAAGAAGTACGAGGAGCTGGTCGGCGAGGAGATCGGCTGGGCGAACGTGCCGGCCGGCAAACGGGCGTCGACGTACGAGAACGCGGACTACCGCGCGGAGGCGTCCGCCTTCCAGGACATGACGAAGCAGGCCATCGAGGCGGCGAAGCCCAACGACCCGGGAGTGCAGCCGCGGCCCGCGCCCGGCATCCAGTTCGTCGGCATCCCCGAGTTCACCGACCTCGGCACCAAGGTCTCCCAGGAGATCAGCGCGGCCATCGCCGGACGCCAGTCCGTCGAGTCGGCCCTGAAGAAGTCGCAAGCGCTCGCCGAGCGGATCTCCGAGGAGTACGAGGGCCGATGACCGCGACGACGACGGCCCCCGTGGCCGCATCCTCCACGCCGGCCCCGCGCGGGCCCTCCCCCCGGCTGCGCGCCTGGGCGACCCGGGCCCCGCTGCTCCCCGCCCTGGTCTTCATGATCGTGGTCACCCAGCTCCCGTTCGTGGCCACGGTGGTGATCTCCTTCTTCGACTGGAACGCCCTCTACCCCAAGGCCCGCCGCTTCACCGGGTTCGACAACTACCACCAGGTCCTGACCGACGCCGACCTGCGCCACTCGGTGTGGACGACCGTCCTGCTGACCGCGACCGTGGTGCTGGTCAGCCTGGTGCTGGGACTGGGCCTGGCGCTGCTCCTGGACCGCCGGTTCCGGGGCCGGGGCGTGGTCCGCACGCTGCTGATCGCGCCCTTCCTGGTGGTGCCGGTGGCGGCGGCCCTGCTCTGGAAGCACGTCCTCTACAACCCTGAGTACGGCCTGCTCAACGGCCTGTTGCACTACGTGGGCGGCCCCCAGCCGGACTGGATCTCGGACACCCCGCTGCTCGCCGTGGAGGCCTCCCTGGTCTGGCAGTGGACGCCGTTCATGATGCTGATCCTGCTGGCCGGCCTGCAGAGCCGGGACCAGCAGCAGATCGAGGCGGCCCGGGTGGACGGCGCGAGCGACTGGCAGATCTTCCGCCATCTGACCCTCCCGCACCTGCGCCGGTACCTGGAGCTGGGCGCCCTGCTCGGCTCGATCTACATCGTCCAGAACTTCGACGCGGTCTTCACCATCACCTCGGGCGGACTGGGCACGGCGAACCTCCCCTACACCGTCTACCAGAGCTTCTACCAGGCCCATGAGAACGGCCTCGCCTCGGCCGCGGGCGTCCTGGTGGTCATCGGCTCGATCGTCATCGCGACCTTCGCCCTGCGGGTCGTCTCGTCCCTGTTCCGTGAGGAGGTGTCCCGCGCATGAACGTCGTACGCAGAGGCGGCCTCGGGCTGCTGGCCTGGGTGACCGGGATCGTGTTCTTCCTGCCGGTCGCCTGGATGGCCCTGACGTCCTTCCACTCGGAGCAGGACGCGGCCACCAACCCACCGTCCTTCACCGCCGCCCTCACCCTCGACGGCTACCGCGAGTTCTTCGGCACCGGCGGCGGCGCGAGCCCCTGGCCCGCGCTGGTCAACTCGGTGGTGGCGTCGGTCGCGTCGACCCTGTTCGTCCTGCTCCTCGCCCTCCCGGCGGCCTACGCGCTGTCGATCCGGCCGGTGCGGAAGTGGACGGACGTCCTGTTCTTCTTCCTGTCGACCAAGATGCTGCCGGTCGTGGCGGGCCTGCTGCCGATCTACCTGTTCGCGAAGAACGCGGGGATGCTGGACGACATCTGGCTGCTGGTCATCCTCTACACCTCCATGAACCTGCCGATCGCGGTGTGGATGATGCAGTCGTTCCTGGCCGAGGTGCCGGTGGCGATCATCGAGGCCGCGCGGGTGGACGGGGCGCGGCTGCCGACGATCCTCGCGCGCGTGGTCGCCCCGATCGCCCTGCCCGGGATCGCGGCGACGGCCCTGATCTGCTTCATCTTCAGCTGGAACGAACTGCTGTTCGCCCGGGTGCTCACGGGTGTGGTCGCGGAGACCGCCCCCGTCTTCCTGACCGGCTTCATCACCAGCCAGGGCCTGTTCCTGGCGAAGGTGTGCGCCGCGTCGCTCGTCATCTCCCTGCCGGTGCTCGCCGCGGGGTTCGCCGCCCAGGACAAACTGGTCCAGGGCCTGTCCTTGGGAGCCGTGAAATGAAGGCCGCCGTCATCGAGTCCGTGGGCCGCGCCGTCGTCACGGAGGTCCCCGACCCGACGCCAGGGCCGCGCGAGGTGGTCGTGGAGGTCGCCGCCTGCGGACTGTGCGGCACCGATCTGCACATCCTCCAGGGCGAGTTCGCGCCGAAGCTGCCCATCGTGCCGGGGCACGAGTTCGCGGGCGCGGTCGTGGGGGTCGGCACACAGGTCACGGAGGTGTCGGTGGGCGACCGGGTGGCGGTGGACCCCTCCCTGTACTGCCACGAGTGCCGCTACTGCCGTACCGGGCACAACAACCTCTGCGAACGCTGGGCCGCGATCGGCGTCACCACGGCGGGGGGCGCGGCGCAGTACGCGGTGGCGCCGGTGGCGAACTGCGTACGGCTGCCCGAGCACATCCGCACCCAGGACGCGGCGCTGATCGAGCCGTTGTCGTGCGCGGTGCGCGGCTACGACGTGCTCCGGTCGCGGCTGGGCGCGCATGTGCTGGTCTACGGCTCCGGGACGATGGGGCTGATGATGCTGGAGCTGGCCAAGCGCACGGGCGCGGCGAGCGTGGACGTGGTGGACCTGAATCCGGCGCGACTGGAGACCGCGCGCCGGCTGGGCGTCTCCGGGGCGGCGGCGAACGCGGACGAACTGGAGCGGCCGCGGGGCTGGGACCTGGTCGTGGACGCGACGGGCAACGCGGCGGCGATCCAGGACGGTCTGGGGCGGGTGGCGAAGGCGGGGACGTTCCTGCAGTTCGGCGTCGCCGACTACGCGACCCGGGTCACCGTCGACCCGTACCGGATCTACAACCAGGAGATCACCATCACCGGCTCGATGGCCGTCCTGCACAGCTTCGAGCGGGCCGCCGAACTGTTCGCGAACGGGGTGCTGGACCCGGAGGTCTTCATCAGCGACCGGCTGCCGCTGGAGGAGTACCCGCGGGCGCTGGAGCAGTTCGCGGCGGGGGTCGGCCGCAAGATCGTGGTGGTGCCGTAGGCCGGGTATGCCCGCCATGTCCCTGCCCGGGCCCGTTCGGGTCCGGGTAAGGGAACGGCAAAGTGGTCTCGCTCGTTCACCCGGCATGACAGCTATGACCCCCGGCTCGAACATCCCTCTCTCCACCGCACGCGTGACGGTGGACGTCGCCGCTCCGGTGCGGCTCGACGTTTCGGGCCTGCTGCTCACCGCCGACGGCAAGGTGCGCTCCGACGACGACTTCATCTTCTACAACCAGCCGAGCGGCCCCGGCGTGACCTACCGCTCCGGCGGCGGTACGGCCCCCGACGCGATCACCGTCGACACCTCCGCGGTCCCGCCGGGCATCGAGAAGATCGTCGTCACCGCCAGCCCGGACGCCGCGGGGCAGACGTTCCAGGGCGTCGAACCGACGGCGACGATCCGCGGCGCGGACGACAACAGCGTGCTGGCCACCTTCACGCCCCCGCAGCTCGGCTCGGAGACAGCCCTGGTCGTCGTGGAGATCTATCTCCGCAACGGCGCCTGGAAGGCCCGCGCGGTCGGCCAGGGGTACTCCAACGGCCTGGCCGGCATCGCCACCGACTTCGGGGTCACGGTGGAGGAACCCGCGCCGGCCGCCGCACCTCGGCAGACGGCCCCGCCGCAGCCCGTGCCGCAGTCCCCGGTGACCCCGGCGGCCCCGCCGATGCCCCCGGCACCGCCCGCCGCGGCCCCCGCCGGCACCGGGAAGATCAACCTGGACAAGGGCCGGGTCAGCCTCCAGAAGAACCAGACCGTCTCCCTCGTCAAGGGCGGCCGCCCGCTGCTCTCGCAGGTCAAGATGGGCCTGGGCTGGGAGCCCGCGTTCCGCGGCAAGGACATCGACCTGGACGCCTCGGTCATCGCCTACGGCCCCCAGCGCAACCACATCGACAGCTGCTACTTCGGCAAGCTCTCCATCGTGAACGGCGCGATCAAGCACTCCGGCGACAACCTCACCGGCGAGGGCGGCGGGGACGACGAGGTGATCGTCGTCGACCTCGGCCGTCTGCCGCAGGAGGTGACCGGACTGGTCTTCACGGTGAACTCCTTCTCGGGCCAGAAGTTCACGGAGGTCGCCAAGGCCTACTGCCGTCTGCTGGACGCCTCGACCGGCGAGGAGCTCGTCCGCTTCGACCTCACCGGCGCCGAACCGCAGACGGGCGTGCTGATGGCCAAGCTGATCAAGCAGTTCTCCGGCGAGTGGGAGATGACGGCCATGGGCGACTTCGTGAAGGCCCGCACCGTGCGGAACATGGTGAAGCCGGGCGCCCAGGCCCTGTAGCCGCGCCCGGGCCTGCCCCGGCCCACAGCCGCTCAGCCACGGGCGCCCGCCACCACGGGGGCGCCCGCTGTCGTCACCGCGCGGGCCGCAGCCCCTCCGTCAGCAGCGACACGTAACGGCGGATGGCGCTGCGGTCGCCCTTCGCCAGCTCCGACGCCGTCGCCACCCCGTGCGCGAGGCGCAGGACGTCGATCGGCTCGACGTCCGGCCGCAGGGTGCCCTCCCGCTGCGCCGCCTCCACCAGCCGGGCCGCCGCCTCCTTCATGTTCGTACCGCAGGCGGTGACCTCGGCCGCGCTGCCGTCCGTGACGGCGGAGCCCAGCAGGGCCTTCATTCCGCGGACCTGGATCGTGCCGACGCACAGCTCGTTGAGCCACTCCACCAGCGCCTCGCCCGGCGGGAGTTCGCCGCCGAGTTCGTCGGCCCGCACGGCGAGCGCCTCGATCCGGTCGACGTAGGCCGCCTCCAGCAGCGCCTGGCGCGTCGGGAAGTGCCGGTACAGCGTGCCGGATCCGACGCCCGCCCGCTTGGCGATGTCGTCGAGGGAGGCGCCCTCCCCATGCTCGGCGAAAGCCTCCGCCGCCACCTTGAGCAAGCGCTCGTAGTTGCGGCGAGCGTCCGCACGCATGGGCCTGACCTGCGTCATCCAGTTACTCCTTGCGAACCGGGGACTCTCTCCGCATTTTGGCAGACGCTAAACGGAGACAGTACCCGCTTACTGCGCTCGTCTCTGCGGGTCCACGACCAGGGTCTCTTCGTGCTGCCCGCATGTTCCACCACTTCCCGCGGGGACACCAGACAGGGAGCACCCCATGTCCACGCCGTCCCCTTCCGCCTCGACCGCCGGCGCCTCGGCCGGTTCCGCCCCGGATCGCGCCGGCGGCCCTGCTGACGGCGGCCCTGCCGACGGCGGCCCTCGCGATCAGGGGCAGGCGGAGGATCCCGGCCGCGGGCGGCTGATGCGGGCCGAGAACGGCCACCGGGAACCATGCCGCGGCCGGCCAGGCAGCGGCATGCGCCGAGAAGACACCGCGCCCTGGGTTCACCCGGGTGTCACCTGGGGTGGTGCAGCCAGCGCTGGAGTGCGGCGTTGACGCTGCCGGACAGGGCGCTGAGCTGGTCGATGGCGTCGCGGTCCTCGGGGTACGGCGGGATTCCGGCCGCGGTCAGGGCGGCGTGCAGGTCGATGCGCCGCCGGTCGCGCGGGCCGATGGCGAGGTCGAGGCGCTCGGCGGGATTCGGCGGCGTCAGGTGGTCCCTGTCCTGGTCCGGGCCGGCCGGGTCCGGCCAGACGTGGGCCGGGTCCGGCCAACGGACTTCGGCCGGGTCCGGCCAGCGGACGTCGGCCGCATCGACGGCATAGGGGTCGACGAAGGCGCGGGGGTCGCTGTGTTCGGGGGCGGTGGTCGTCACGTTGCTCTCCTCACCGGCTTCTTACGGTTCTGCCGGACAGGAAGCGTGCGGAGCCCGCGCCGGTTGCGGTCACGGCCGTACATCACGCTGACGGCGTCATCGGCGGCTCATCCTTTGGTCGGACGAGCGCCACGAGGCAGAGCCCGGATGCGCCGCATGGGCTGACGGAGACGGCACTGGCGGTCGCCGACAGCACGCGCGTCAGGGCCTGGTGACGACTGGGCATCGCAAGGCCGGGAGCGCCGCCCCTCGGGCCGGTGGGCGGGCCTGAGCAGAGGGCGGTGGGGGCAGGTGGGGACAAGGTGGGGGCAGGCCAGGGCGCCGGACGTCGAGGCTTCGGGACGACTCAGGACACCGGTTCCTGATCTGATCCCGGGCCGGCCTGCGCAGTCACCTTCACGAGGCCGTGCCGCGTCGGCTCGCCACGCTGGACACGGCCCGGACAGGGCCGGGCGCGGTTGCGGGCCCGGCCCGGCCAGGTCCGCAACCGCGCCGGGGCCTCAGAACAGCGCGCTGTAGGCGTTCAGTGCCGGCTGCCCGCCCAGGTGCGCGTACAGCACGGTGGAGTCGCCGCCGATCTCGCCGCGTGCGACCAGGTCGACGAGTCCGGCCATCGACTTCCCCTCGTAGACGGGGTCGGTGACCATGCCCTCGGTACGCGCGGCGAGCCGCATCGCCTCCAGGGTCGTCTCGTCCGGAACACCGTAGACGCCGGCGTGGTACCGCTCGTCCAGCTCGACGTCCTCGACGGTCAACTCGCGCTTGAGTCCGATGAGCTGTCCGGTGCGGTGCGCGATGCGGGCGACCTGCCCGCGCGTCTCGGTGGGCTTGGCCGAGGCATCGATCCCGATGACGCGCCGGGGCCGCGCGCCCGCCTCCTCCAGCGCGGCGAAACCGGCGACCATGCCGGCCTGGGTCGACCCGGTCACCGAACAGACGATCACGGTGTCGAAGAAGACGCCCGACTCCCGCTCCTGCTCGGCGACTTCGTACGCCCACCCGGCGAAGCCCAGGCCGCCGAGCGGGTGGTCGGAGGCCCCGGCGGGGATGGCGTACGGCTTCCCGCCCGACTCCTCGACCTCCCGGAGCGCCAGCTCCCAGCTCTCCTTGAAGCCGATCCCGAACCCGGCCCGGACCAGGCGCACATCGGCCCCGGCCAGCCGGCTGATGAGGATGTTGCCGACCTTGTCGTACACGGAGTCCGGCCACTCCACCCAGCTCTCCTGCACCAGCACGCACTTCAGTCCGGCGCGGGCGGCGACGGCCGCGACCTGGCGGGTGTGGTTGGACTGCACCCCGCCGATCGACACGAGTGTGTCGCAGCCCTGCGCGAGGGCGTCGGCGACCAGGTACTCCAGTTTGCGGGTCTTGTTCCCGCCGTACGCGATCCCGGAGTTGCAGTCCTCCCGCTTCGCCCAGAGGGCGGCTCCGCCGAGGTGGGCGGTGAGCCGTTCCATCGGGTGCACCGGGGAGGGCCCGAAGAGGAGGGGGTAACGCGCGTACGAGGAGAGGGACATGGGGCCTCCTGGAGCAGTGGGTCCAGCGGGTCGCGTGGAGCAGGGGCGGTCGGTCACTCGCTGCTCGGTCACTGGGCCGGCCGGTTACCCGGCCGCCAGGTCGCCGGAGTCGGCGAGGTCCGCGAGGGTGCGCCAGATCTCCGCCGTGACGCGGACCGCCTCGTCCACGTCACCATCGGCGCAGGCCTCGATCAGCCGGCCGTGCAGTCCGGCAGAGCGGCAGGTGCCGCCCTCGCCGAAGCGCCGTCGCTCCAGCCGCCGGACGAGGGGGGTGTAGCGGGCGATGGTGGCGGCGGCCGCGCGGTTGCCGGCGGCGCGGACGAGGACGTCGTGCAGCGCGTCGTCGGCGCGCAGGGCGGCGTCCACGTCCCCGGCCCGTACGGCGGCGGCGAACCGCTCGTTGGCCGCGCGCATCCCCTCGACGTCCGCCGCGAACAGCCGGGGCACCGCCACCCGGGTGGCCAGTTCGTGCATCGCGCCGACCACGGCGGCCGCGTCCCGTACGTCGGCGGCCACCACCGCGGTCACCCGCGTGTAGCTCTGCGGCTTGCTCTCCAGCAGCCCCTCGTCGACCAGCCGGGCGAACGCCTCCCGCACCGGCGCCCGTGACAGCCCGAGCCGCTCGGCGAGATCGGCGTCGCGCACGACCGCGCCTGGGGCGATGTCCCCGGCCACGATGGCGTCCCGGATCGCCGCGTAGGCGCGGTCCCTGAGCAGAGTGCGTGGTACAGCCTCCATGAACTGAAATGTTAGATATCAGTCTGCCGGGCGCGCAAGGCTCCGACGCGGCAGGGAAAGCGGACGACCGGTCGAGCGCCGGTCGTCCGCTCGGGCTCAGGGCCCTCGCCGGTGCTCAGACCGCCCACGGCCACCGGGTGTCGTCGGCGGCCTCGAGCAGCGGCACCATCCGGAAGGCCGCGTCGGACAGCCCGCCGAAGGTGTGCCGGTTCCCCCTGCCGGACGGGCCGTGGCCCGCGCGGTGGCCGGCCAGGTTCCAGGTGTAGACCGGCACGTCTCCCGGGACCTGGTCGGTCGGGTCGCCGTGGCGGCTCGCCGCGTACTGCTCGTCGGTGACGATCAGCACCCGGTCGTGGCCGCGGTAGTGCCGGCGCACGGCCTCGGTGGTGTCCGTACCACCGAGGTCTCCGAAACGCTCCAGAATCTTCAGCATCGACTCCTCCTCACGGAACTTGATCGTGTTGCTGCTCGTGCCGAACTCGACGAGGTCGGCGTCGGCCGCCCGCAGCGCGAGCGCCGTGCCGAAGATCGCCGCCGCGTCGGCCCGGTTGAGCTCGGAGCGGTCCGACAGCCGTGCGTAGAACATCGAACCGGACCGGTCGACGAGCACCAGCGTCCGGCCGGACAGCGCGGGCACGTTGGCCAGCGAGTGGCCGAGCGCCCGCTCCAGCGGGTACGCCCAGCGCAGCGACGGCGCGTGCTGGTACGCGGCGAGGTACCGGAAGGGGTACTGCCGCGAGCGCGCGACCTCCGCCGGGTCGCTGATCTTCGCCGCCACCCGCGCGGCGACCTCGTCGCAGACTCCCGCCTCGTCGAAGTTGCGCAGGTTCCGCGTCAGGGCCATCGCCCCCATCGTCGGAATGACCGCCTCCCAGGCCGCCTTGTCCATCGGACCCTGGAGCCAGCCCGCCAGCGCCTCCCAGGTCATGCCCGCGTCGGCAAGGCGCCGCGCACCACCCGCTCCGGTCACCACCCTGCGCCGCTTGGCGGGCCGCAGCGCCATCAGGTCGCGGTGCGCCGCGAGCACGGGCAGCGACCTGGGCACCACGGCCGTGTCGGGGTGGTGCCGGCGGTCGAGGGCGTAGCGGAACAGCTCGCCCTGCCACGGCTTGGCCGGGTCCGGCGCGGCGTGCACCAGGTTGAGGATGTCGCCGAAGCGGTAGCCCTTCGAGGCCGTGTCGTACTTCAGCAGCGACTTGCCGTTGTAGAGCCGCCGTACGGCGTCGGCGATCCCGCGCTTGACGGGCTTGGGGATGTTGCGGCCGTACGTCGCCGTCCAGTACGCGAGCAGTTCGCCGGGCTCGTCCGGCCGCTGGAGCACGCACTCCACGACCTGCCGGTTCGAGGGACCGTCGGTGGCGCCCGCCGTCAGACGGGCGTGCACGTACTCGGCGGCGCCCACGATCGCGGCGGTGCGGATGTTGCCGTCGCCGCGCAGCCAGCGGAGCAGGCCGGCCGTCCAGGACGGGTCGCTGACGGCGAGTTCGCGCACCAGCTCGGCGAAGCGGTCGTCGCGGGCGGCGCCGGTCTCGTAGAAGGTCTGCTGGGAGACGAAGTGGGCGATCGCCAGCAGGAACAGCTCGGAGCGGGCGTCCCGCTCACGGCCTCGGCCGCCCTGGTGGGTACGGAGCACCCGGCCCGTCGTGGTCACGGGCGATACGGGCTGCGGTTTACGGGCACGGACATTGAAGCGCGCCATGGTGAATTCCCCCGAATTCATTGTTCATTCAGTCGTCCATCGGGAGAGGCGCAGCAAAAGGAAGGTGCCCGAGATCAGGGGTCGGCGACGGACTTAGCCAGATGCTCTACCGACTGAGCTACACCGACCCGAAGTCGATGACGGGACTCGAACCCGCGACCGTCCGATCCAATGAAGTAACCGCTGCCTGCGCACCGGGCACCCACCACACGCTGCGCCTCCCGAGATAAAGTCGGCGGCGGCCAGAATTTCTGTTGCAAAGAAGTAGCCGCAGCCCGCGCACCGGGAGGTGCTGTGAAATTGTGGTGTCCAGAGATCGAAGCCGGCGGAACCGACAAGGTGCTCTAACCCCTGAGCTACACCGGCGCGTTGTGCCGGTGGCGGGACTCGAACCCGCGGCCGCCCCATTATCAGTGGAAGTAGGTCCTGCCTTCGCACCTGGACATGCACCACTTTAGGAGGGCGGCCGCGGATCGAGCGAATGAATTAACTACCGTTCGGTGTTCACCGCTTCTGCCGCTTCCACGGCCCCGTGATCGCGAGCATGATGCCCGGGGTCTGGATGTTGGCGAACAGGGTGTGGCCGTCGGGCGAGAAGGTGACGCCGGTGAACTCGCTGTATTCCGGCTCGTCCGCGGTGCCGATGTTCAGCTCGTTGCGGGCGATGGGATAGGTGCGGCCGCTGTCGGTGGCGCCGAACAGGTGCTGGACGCCCTCGCCGTCCTCGGCGATGACGAGACCGCCGTACGGGGAGACGGTGATGTTGTCGGGGCCGTCGAAGGCGCCGTCGACGGACGGGTCGGGGTTCACGCCGAGCAGCACCTTCAGGGTCAGGGTGCGGCGCTTGGGGTCGTAGAACCAGACGGCGCCGTCGTGCTGGACGGGGCTCTCGTCACGGGCGTAGGAGGAGACGATGTAGGTGCCGCCGTCGCCCCACCACATGCCCTCCAGCTTGCGGGCACGGGTGACCTGGCCGTCGGTGAACTGCTTGCGGACGGACACCGACCTGGCGTCGCGGTCGGGGACGTCGATCCAGTCGACGCCGTAGACCGTGCCGATCTTCGTGGCGCGGGAGAGGTCGTCGACGAACTTGCCGCCCGAGTCGAAGCACTTGAAGGCCTGGAGGACGCCGGCGTCGTCGGCGAGGGTGCGCAGCTTGCCGCGGCCGTGGCAGAAGCCCGCCGGCGGGGTCCAGCGGAAGAGCAGGCCGTTCGGCCCCGAGGCGTCCTCGGTGAGGTAGGCGTGCCCGCGCTTGGGGTCGATGACGACCGCCTCGTGGGCGTACCGGCCGAACGCCTTGATCGGCTTGGGGCCGCGGTTGGCGCGGCGGTCCTCGGGGTCGACCTCGAAGATGTAGCCGTGGTCCTTGGTCATGCCGTTCTGGCCGGCCTTGTCCTCGGTCTCCTCGCCGGTGAGCCAGGTGCCCCAAGGCGTGCTGCCGCCCGCGCAGTTGGTCGAGGTGCCGGCGATGCCGACCCACTCGGCGACATGGCCGCCGGGGCGCACCTCGACGACGGTGCAGCCGCCGGCCGCCGCCGGATCGTAGACCAGGCCCTCGGTGAGCGGGACCGGGTACGGCCAGTTCGCGCGCGGGCCCTTCAGCTCGTGGTTGTTGACGAGCAGGGTCGCGCCGCGCGGGCCGCGGAAGGTGGCGGTGCCGTCGTGGTTGGACGGGGTGATCTCACCGGACTCCAGCTTGGTCCTGCCGCTGTAGGTGATCACGCGGTACTTGAACCCGGCGGGCAGCGCGAGGATGCCGTCGGGGTCGGGCAGCAGCGGTCCGTAGCCGACCCCGTGGTGCCCGGCCTCCGACGCCTGGTTCGCGTCCGCGGTGTCCGCCGCGGACGCGGTCTCCGTGGAGGCGAGGGCGTTCGGCGCGGTGGCGAGGGCGCCTACGCTGCCCGCCAGCGCGACCCCGGCACCGGTGATCGCGGATTGTCGGGCGAAGTCCCTGCGGGTGAGCGACATGATGTCTCCTGAGACGCGGTGAGAGTGCCGTGGAGGGTGGCGGACCTCGGTTCGGCGTCACCGTCCCGCCCATGCCTGAACGGGAGTTGAACGGGGAGCGACTTCAGGGGACCCCGTTCCGTGAATCCGTACGGATCAGGCCACGGAAACCTCGAGGCGTCCGCGCCGCGGGAGACTCATCCGCCCTGCTGCGACCTCGCCTTGAACGCGGCTTTGCGGGCTTCCTTCGCGATGCGCTTGTCCGGATGCAGACGCCCCATCGCCTCCAGGACGTCCGGGGTCGCCGGGTGGTCGACCCGCCAGGCCGCCGAGAAGAATCCGCTGTGCTGCTGGGCCAGCCCTTCGACGAGGGTCTGGAGTTCCTCGGAGTTGCCCTCGGCGGCGAGCTGCGCCGCCAGCGTGTCGATGGTGAGCCAGAAGACCAGGCTCTCGGAGGGCGCCGGTACGTCCGTCGCGCCGAGCTCGCTGAGCCAGACGCGGGCGAGGCCGCCGAGTTCGGCGTCGTCGAGGACCTCGCGGACGGCGGGTTCGGCCTGGCCGCCGACGAGGGAGAGGGCCTGCTGGCAGCGCAGCCGGCGCAGCGGGGCGCCAGGGTCCGAGCCGCGGGCGGCGGCCAGCAACTCCCGGGCGGCGTCGAGGGGTTCGCGGCGGACCAGCCATTGCTCGGTCTCGGCGAGGGCGGCGCCGGGACCATAGCCGGAGCTGCCGTCGAGGAGGACGTCGGCGCCCTTGTCGGCGAGGTCGCCGACGGCCGGGGCCTGGAAGCCGGCCTCCAGCAGCCGGGCCCGCAGCCCGTACACGCCGAGGGGCGTGAGCCGGACCATGCCGTAGCGGGAGACGTCGGTCTCCTCGACGGGGGCGGCCGGCTCCTCGTCGGGGTCCGCCATCAGGTCCTCGTCGACGGGCCGGTAGGCGACGATCCCGATCGGCTCCAGGAGCCGGAACTGGTCGTCGAGCCGCATCATCGCGTCGGAGACCTGTTCCAGGACGTCGTTGGTGGGCTCGTCCATGTCACCGGGGATGATCATCGACGCGGCGAGGGCGGGCAGCGGGACCGGGGCGTCGCCGGGGCCGTCCTCGCTGGCGGTGAGCAGGTAGAGGTTGCCGAGGACACCGTCGAGGAACTCGGCCTCGGCCTCGGGGTTCCAGTCGAGCCGGGAGAAGTCGACCTCACCGCCCTCGTCCATGACCTCCATCAGCTCGTCCAGGTCGGGGACGGACGCGTCGGCGAGCACGGTCTCCAGGGCGCCGAGCCAGACGGCGAGGATGTCGTGCGGGGAACCGCCGGTCAGCAGGGCCAGGTCCTCGCCGGCCGTGACGGTGCCGGCCTCCTCGTCGACGACCTCCACGAGCCCGGCGTCCAAGGCGACCCGCCAGGCCTCGCTCGCATAGGCGGCGGCGTCGTCCCCGGTCAGCCCCAGCACCTCGGCGGCGGGCGTCAGCTGCTCCTCGACGAGTCCGCCCCCGGCGTCGACCCGGGTGTCGGGACCGGCCCAGCGGGCGAGCAGGGCGGCCCGGGAGAGCAACGGCGTGGACAGCGCGTCGCGCGCCAGCTCCGCTTCGGGGTGCAGCCGCACCGGCGGGAGGGGGGAGCTGTCTGACATCGGCTGGTTCTCCTAGGGCGCGTGGTGCCACCGGCCCGCTGGGGGCACTGGGCCACTCAGCCTAGACGGGTATGGACCCATGCCGCCCGGTTCATCTCCCCGCCGGGCGGCGTACATGGCCGAAACCTTGACAAGTGGCGTGACCAGGCAGGAGATTGACGCGCGTAGAAATCCGATGGACATCTGTTCACTGTATTTTCTACGCGCGTCGCGTCCGCCCCGCGGACCGCGGCCCCCGTTCCACGCCCGCCCCTCGTTCCACGCTCCACAGCGCACCTTCGTTCCACGCTCGACCCTCGTTCCACGCTCCACACCGCACCTTCGTTCCACGCTGCACCTTCGTTCCACGTTCCACCCTCGTCCCGGCGCTCATGTACGTCCCCGGAGGGATTTCCGTTGCCGAGCAAGAAGTCCGCGCGTCTCGCCGCGCTCACCGTCGCCGCCGTCTGTTCCGCGGCCTCCACCGTCGCTCTGTCCGCGCCCGCGCACGCGGAGACGGTGGCCATCCACGACATCCAGGGCACGACCCGGCTGTCGCCGTACGCCGGCCAGGCGGTCACGGGTGTGGCCGGAATCGTCACCGGTGTGCGCACCTACGGATCGTCCAGAGGCTTCTGGATCCAGGATCCGAACCCGGACGCCGACCCGGCCACCAGTGAGGGCGTCTTCGTCTTCACCAGCTCCACCCCGAAGGTCGCCGTCGGTGACTCGGTCACGGTCACCGGCACGGTCTCGGAGTTCGTCCCGGGCGGCGCCTCGACCGGCAACCAGACCGTCACGGAGATCACCAATCCGACGGTGACGGTCGTCTCCAGCGGCAACGCGGTCCCGGCCGCGACGGCCGTGAACGCGAAGTCGGTCCCGGCCGCCTACACCCCGGCCGGCGACGCCGCCGCGAGCAACTCGGTCAACGGCCTCACCCTGCGGCCCGGCACGTACGCCCTGGACTACTACGAGTCCCTCGAGGGAATGAACGTCCAGGTCTCCGACGCCCGCGTGGTCACCGCCACCGACCCGTACAGCGAGCTGTGGGTCACGGTGAAGCCGCGCGAGAACACCAGCCGCCGCGGGGGCTCGCTGTACGGCTCCTACACCTCGCAGAACACCGGCCGAATCCAGATCCAGTCGCTCGGCGCGACGGCGGACTTCCCCGTCGCGAACGTCGGCGACGCCCTCACCGGCGTCACCGCGGGCCCGCTCGACTACAACCAGTTCGGCGGCTACACCCTCGTCGCGAACCGGCTCGGCACGCTGAAGAGCGGCGGCCTGGAGCGGGAGACGACGCAGAAGCAGAAGAAGGGCGAGCTGGCGGTCGCGACGTACAACGTCGAGAACCTCGACCCGTCCGACGCCACGTTCGAGGAGCACGCCTCCGCGATCGTGAACAACCTGAAGTCGCCCGACATCGTGTCCCTGGAGGAGATCCAGGACAACAACGGCGCGACCAACGACGGTACCGTCGCCGCCGACGTGACGGTCGGCAGGCTGATCGACGCGATCGTGGCCGCGGGCGGCCCGAAGTACGACTGGCGCTCGATCGACCCGGTGAACAACACCGACGGCGGCGAGCCGGGCGGGAACATCCGTCAGGTGTTCCTGTTCAACCCGGAGCGGGTCTCCTTCACCGACCGCGCGGGCGGCGACGCGAGCACGGCCGTCGGCGTCACCGAGGTGCGCGGCAAGGCGCAGCTGACCGCCTCCCCCGGCCGCATCGACCCGGCCGACACGGCCTGGGCGACCAGCCGCAAGCCGCTGGTCGGCGAGTTCGTCTTCCGTGGCCGCACGGTCTTCGTGATCGCCAACCACTTCAACTCCAAGGGCGGCGACCAGGGCCTGACCGCGCAGTACCAGCCGGTGGTGCGCAGCTCGGAGACCCAGCGCCACCGGCAGGCGACGCTGGTCAACGCGTTCGTCAAGGACATCCTCGACACGCAGAAGAACGCGGACGTCATCGCGCTGGGCGACATCAACGACTTCGAGTTCTCCGGCACCGCGCAGCTCCTCGAGGGCGACGGCGAGCTGTGGTCGGCGATCAAGTCGCTGCCGAAGAACGAGCGTTACACCTACGACTACCAGGGCAACCAGCAGGTCCTGGACCAGATCCTGGTCAGCCCGTCGATCCGGCGCGGCTGCGACCTCGAGTACGACAGCGTGCACATCAACTCGGAGTTCCACGACCAGATCAGCGACCACGACCCGCAGGTGCTGCGCTTCCAGCCGTAACACCCGCGGCCGTCGTCAGCGGGGCCGGCTGAACACCGAGTCCAGCCAGCCCCGCCAGGCGGTCTCGTTCGCCGCGGCGTCGGCGTCCGGCGCGAAGTCGTGGACGCTGACGCCGACCGGGTAGCCCCAGTGGTTGCGGCCGAAGAAGCGGACGAGGGAGCTGTCGCCGCGCAGCCCGATGAAGTACGGGTTGCCGAAGTCGACCACGGCGTCGAGGAGCCGCCCCTCGGGGCCGTCGACCCGGACGCGCGTGCCTTCGGCCGTGTCGTCCGCGAGGCCCAGCGCCCGCGCCACGGCGGTGAGGGCGTCGGGCGCCTTGGACGCGTCGGGCCCGTCGAAGGTGACGAAGGCGACCGGACGGCCGTCGAAGTGCGTCAGGTACTGGCGCAGTGTGTGCAGGTAGAAGTCGGTGTGCCGGCCCGCCGCGTCGTACTGGTTGTCCCAGTCGTCGACGAAGATGCCGCTGTGCACATAGCGCACCCACGCGCGCCGGCCCTCGTCGCGCGGTTCGACGGTGTAGTCGAGCTGGTTGAGGGTCTGTTCGGAGATGCCTTCGACGTTCTCGACCCGGTTGGTGTAGCGGTGGGGCGGGTCCCAGACGGTGACCGTGGACCCGAAGGGGCCCTTGCCGCCCTCGTGCGGTTCCGGCTCCTCCATCGGCCACAGCCACCCGCCGGTCCCCGCGGTGAAGGCGTCCCACACCTGCTGTGGCGTGGCGTCGACCTCGAACTCGCGGGCGATCTCGAATTCCTTGGACATGGTTGACTCCTGATCACTCACTGTCTGGTTCCGGGGTCTCGGGCCGGATCTGGGGCCGGTCCTGCGTCTCGGGCTCGGGTTCGGGCCGGTCCTGCGTCTCGGGCTCGGGTTCGGGCCGGTCCTGCGTCTCGGGCTCGGGTTCGGGCCGGTCCTGCGTCTCGGGCTCGGGCCGGTCCTGGGCCTGGGGCTTGACCGTGGGATGGACGGCCACGACGATCCGGTGGTCGCGGCCGCTCTCGGCATCGGGGGCGTCGTACTTGCGGATGAGCGCGCTGACACCCGCCGTCAGCTCCTGGACGAACGCGGCCCGGTCCGCGGCCGAGGCGAAACGCACCTCGCCGTCCAGCGCGTAGGTCGCCAGGCCCTTGCGGGCCTTCGCGGCACCGGTGAGCAGCGAGCCGACATCGCGCACCAGCCGGGCGCCGAGGGCGAGCAGCCAGCGTGCGGACAGCTGGTCCCGGAAGCGGTCCGGGTCCGGCTGCACCGGGGCGAGCGCGAGCGGCGAGATCACGTACGACGCCGCGGTGGCCCGCATCAGCCGCTCGGTGACGTTGCCCTTGCGGCGCTCTCCGGCCAGCTCGACCAGGCCGTGCCGCTCCAGCGCCTTGAGGTGGTAGTTCACCTTCTGTCTCGGCAGTCCGACCTTGCCGGCCAGCATCGCCGCCGACGCGGGTCCGGCCGCCAGCTCGGCGAGCAGCCTGGCCCGTATGGGGTCCAGGGAGACGGCGGCGGCCTCGGGGTCCTCGATCACGGTCACGTCCAGCATGCGTCCACCGTCTCACCGAACAATTTTTTTGTCCAGGGGAATCAAGTGTTCGGTGAACGGGTGGCAGCGCGCGGTCAGCCGCCCAGCCGGGCCCCACGTCCCGCGCTTGCCGGGCCGCCCGGACGGCCGGCCCCGAAACGTGGAACGTGCCGGTCACGAGCGTGATCCAACGCTCGTGACCGGCACGTCTGCCGCTTCGATGACTGCCGCTTCGATGACTGCCGCTCGGCGGCTACTGCTCCGAGGGCCACCGCTGCGAGGTCCACCGCTCCGAGCGGGCACTGCTCAGGCGCCACCGATCCAACGGCCGCCGCTTCGGCGGCCACTGCTCCGCGGCTACCGCTTCGCCCCGCGGCGGCCGATCACCCCGGCCGCCACCAGCGCCACCGCCGCCGCGCCCACGATCACCACCGGACGCGGGTGCCGGAGGGCGAACCGTACGGGCACGCGGACCGGAGCGGGCGCCGAGCGCTCCGCGGTGCGACCCGCGCGGGCCGCGTTGTCCTTGAAGTCGTGGCGGGCGTGGAGCGCGTGGTCCTGGGCGGTGCGGCCGACGCGGGCGGCGGCGTCCTGAACGGCGTGCCGCGCACGACCCCCTCGCCCCTGGGCCGCGTGGCCCGCCCTTGCCTGCGCCGCGTGTCCCGCGCGGCCCGCCCGTTCCTGAACGGCGTGTCCCGCACGCCCGGCCCGTTCCTGAACGGCGTGTCCCGCACGCCCGGCGCGTTCCTGCATGTGGTAGCTCGCCTGGGACGCCGTGCTGCGCAGTTGTACGGTCATCGCGCCGGCACGGTCCATGAGGTCGGCGGCGCGGGCCCGGGTGCGGCCGCGGACGTCCGCCCTGGCCGCCAACTCCTCGACCGTGGCCCCGAGCCGGTGCCGGGTCCGCTCGATCTGCCGACGCAGGTCGGCCGCTGTCCTGTCCGTCATCGGTGTGCCCTTTCCCTGATCTCCTCGACGTCGGCCCGGACGCTGCCGAGGGTCTCCTCGGGGGTGGGCGGCGCGGCCCGGCGCAGTTGGCCACGGCCGACCGCGGCCAGCACGCCTGCGATCACGAAGAGCACCGCCGTCACGATGAGCGCGGCCGCCCAGACGGGCAGCGCCAGCGCGAGGGCGGCGACGCCCGTGCCCGCGAGCGCCAGCAGCCCGGCGTACGCGAACGCGCCCGAGGCGCCGAGCAGGCCTCCGCCGCGCCCGGCACGCCGCCCTTTCTCGGTGAACTCATGCTTGGCGAGGGCCAGTTCCTGCCGTACGAGCCGAGAGAGCTGTTCGGTGGCCTGGCCGACGAGTTCGCCGACGGTGCGCCCGTCACTGTGGTGTCCGTTGCTCCGCTGCCCGCTGCTGTCGTACCCGCTGCTGTGGTGTCCGTTGCGGACGGGCCGGATGTCCGTGGTCCCGGTCACGGCGTTCCGCCTCCTCTCGGTTCCGGAACGTCCGGGTACCCCGGCCGGCCCCCGCTACCCCCTGCGGCGCCCCTCGACGACAGAACATCGATACAGTAAAACTTACCTGTATGCCGTAGAAGATTTAAGTGGAGCTTCACCTTGGCGGGCCCGACACTACCCGTATGACGACAGTTCGCCCGACGCCCCCGAGTCCGACGCCCATCCCGCCCCTCACCCCGTCCCCGCGCCCCGCCCCGGTCTTCGGCCGTGCGCTCTGCGCGATGGTCACGCCGTTCACCGCCACCGGCGCACTGGATCCCGACGGGGCGCGGCGGCTCGCCGACCGGCTGGTGTCCGCCGGCTGCGACGGACTGGTGCTCTCCGGCACGACGGGCGAGTCGCCGACCACGTCGGACGCCGAGAAGGCGGAACTGGTGGCCGCGGTACGGGAGGCGGTGGGCGACCGGGCGTCGGTCGTGGCCGGGGTGGGCACCTCCGACACCCGCCACACCGTCGAACTCGCCCGGGCCGCCGAGAAGGCGGGAGCGGACGGGGTGCTCGTCGTCAGCCCGTACTACAGCAGGCCTCCGCAGGACGCCCTGGAGGCGCACTTCCGGGAGGTCGCGGACGCCTCCGGGCTGCCGGTCATGCTGTACGACATCCCCGGCCGCACGGGCACGCGGATCGAGCCGGACACCATGCTCCGGCTCGCCGAGCACCCTCGGATCGTCGCGGTCAAGGACTGTTCCTACGACTTCCTCGGCGCCCAGAAGGTGCTCTCCCGCACCGAGTTGGCGTACTACGCGGGCTGCGAGGAGCACCACCTCGCGCTGTACGCGGTGGGCGGAGCCGGCTACGTCAGCACGGTCGCGAACGTGGTGCCGGACCGACTCCGTTGCGCCCTGGACGCGTTCGACGCGGGCGACACCTCCCAGGCCGCGAGACTCCAGCACCAGGCCATGGAACTGGTGGAGTCGATGACGGCCTCGGGCCTGCCCGGAACCGTCACCGCCAAGGGGCTCCTGGGCGACCTGGGCCTGCCGGCCGGCCCGGTCCGGGCACCGCTACGGCCCGCAGACCGCCGGACGGTCGACGGACTGCGCGCGGCCTACGAACGGCTCATGGCCTGCGAACGGCCCGTGGCCTACCAGCGGATCGTCGCCCGGCCGGATTCCTGAGTCCCCGGCGACGGTCGGCCTGTACCTCTCGCGACACGGACGCCCCGCCCCCCAGGTCGGGACCCCCGGAAGCCGCGCGCTCGCGACCATAGCCGCAGCCACTGACAACGAACCTGCCGGCGACCGACCACAGACGATCGCGACTTCCCTCCACCCGGCGTGGGTTGCTCTGGTCGTCGGCCGCGTCGGGGGTGCCGGCCCACGCACAAGCGCCCTCCCCGGCCGTCCTGGGGCCGTGGAAGGGCGCTCGACGGTGGCCGACGCCGACGGCTGCCGACAGTCCGGCAGCAGGTCAGGGCGTTGATCGGCGAGGCGTTGATCTGTACCCGCAGCCGCAGGTCACGGCCACCCGCACGGATCAGCCGCAGGCCACGGCCACCCGTACGGATCAGTTGTGGCTGTGGAGGATTTCGTTCAGGCCGCCCCACACCGCGTTGTTCGGGCGGGCCTCGACCGCGCCGGTGACCGAGTTGCGGCGGAAGAGGATGTTCGAGGCGCCGGAGAGCTCGCGGGCCTTGACGATCTGGCCGTCGGGCATGGTGACCCGGGTGCCCGCGGTGACGTACAGGCCGGCCTCGACCACGCACTCGTCGCCGAGGGCGATGCCGACGCCCGCCTCGGCGCCGATGAGGCAGCGCTCGCCGATGGAGATGATCACGTTGCCGCCGCCGGACAGCGTGCCCATCGTGGAGGCGCCGCCGCCGATGTCTGAGCCGTCGCCGACGATGACGCCCGCGGAGATGCGGCCCTCGACCATCGAGGTGCCGAGCGTGCCCGCGTTGAAGTTGACGAAGCCCTCGTGCATGACCGTGGTGCCCTCGGCGAGGTGGGCGCCGAGGCGGACCCGGTCGGCGTCGGCGATCCGGACACCCTTCGGCGCGACGTAGTCCGTCATGCGCGGGAACTTGTCGATGGACGTGACCTGGAGGTGCAGGCCCTGCGCGCGGGCGTTCAGGCGGACCTTCTCGACGTCGTCCACGGCGACCGGGCCGAGCGAGGTCCAGGCGACGTTGGCGAGGTGGCCGAACATGCCGTCCAGGCTCTGCCCGTGCGGCTTCACGAGCCGGTGGGAGAGCAGGTGCAGGCGCAGGTAGACGTCGTGCGCGTCGAGCGGCTTGTCGTCGAGCGAGGCGATGACCGTGCGGACCGCGACCACCTCGACGCCCCGGCGGGCGTCCGGACCGACCGCCTTCGCCGCACCCTCACCGAGCAGCTCCACAGCCTTCTCGGCGGACAGGCGCTCGGTGCCGGACGGGCCGGGCTCGGCGACGAGCGCGGGCGCGGGGAACCAGGTGTCGAGAACAGTGCCGTCGGCGGCGATCGTGGCGAGGCCGGCGGCCGCGGCGCCGGTGGTGCGGGGAACAGTCGTGTCGGTCATGAGGGCAACCTAACCGGCGGGGGGCCGCAGAGGCCAACCCGCACAGCGGTGTCTCAGGACGCGGGCCGCGCACCCTCGCCGGCCTGGTGAGTTTCTCTTGGGAACCAACTGTGCCAGCATGGCCGTCAGCGACGGGAGGAGGCCCATGGCCCGCAGGACGAGCCTGGAGGATTCCGGCTGCGCCATCGCGCGGGCACTGGACGTCGTCGGGGACCGGTGGACCCTGCTGATCGTCCGCGACGCCGCGCGCGGAGTGCACCGATTCGACGACCTCCAGCGCGAACTCGGCCTGTCCCGGAAGGTGTTGGCCGAGCGGCTGCGGCTTCTCGTCGAGGCCGAGGTGCTCGCGCGGGTGCCGTACCAGGAGCGCCCGGTGCGCCACGAGTACCGTCTCACCCCGCGCGGCCTGGCCCTGTTGCCCGTCCTGGTAGCCCTCCAGGACTGGGGCGACGCCTGGGTCCTGGGTGACGGCGCCACCACGGCCACGGCCGGGCAGGCGTCCGCGGAGGCCCGGCGCGTGCACGCGCTGACGGGCACCCGGCTGCCCGCGCTCCGGCTGCTCGACGACCAGGGCTCGCCGCGGGATCCGGTCGCCGACGACGCGCTCCACACCGTTCTCTACTGCTTCCCCGGCGCCTACGCCCGTCCCGACGCCTACCCACCGGGCTGGGCGGAGATCCCGGGCACCCCGGGCTGCACCCTGGAGTCCCGCACCTACCGCGACCGGCTGGCCGGGTTCCGCTCGGCGGGCGCGGCCGTGCGCGGGGTGTCCACCCAACGCCCGGACGAGCAGGGTGCGTTCGCACAGGAGGAGCGGCTGGGCTTCCCGCTGCTGTCCGACGCCGAGTTGACGTTGATCACCGCGCTGCGACTGCCGACGTTCCGGGCGGCGGGGGCGAGCCGGCTGAAGCGGCTGACCCTCGTCGTGGACCGGGAGCGGGTCGTCCGGCATGTGCGGTATCCGGTGACGGACGTGGCGGGGAGCGTCGAGGAGGCGCTCACCGTCGTCCGGCGCCTGGGCGAGGACGCCCACGCGGAGCTGAACCCGCGATAGCGGGGGCCGGGGCGGCGAGGGACCGGGGCCGCCGAGGGACCGAGCTGCGGGGATACGCCGGGTCAGCGCATGGGGATCAGCCGGGTCAGCGCTTCCCGGGCGTACTCCTCGTCGTAGGGCGCGTCCGTCAGCAGCACCTGGAGACAGATGCCGTCCATCAGCGCGACCAACGCGCGTGCGGTGAGGGGGTCGACGTGCCCCGCGAGGAGGGTGGCGAGGTCCTCGGCCCACTCGGCGGCGACGGGGCGCAGCGCGGGCCGTCGCAGGGCGGCCAGGTACAGCTCGTACTCCAGCTCGACGCCGGTACGCTCGCCGGCCAGCCATTCGCCGAGCAGTCCGGCCAGTTCGGCCGGCAGGTCGAGGCGGGTGTCCGTCAGCCCGCCGTGCGCCGCGACCGCCTTGGCGAAACCCTCGTTGGCCTGCCGCAGGGCGGCGATCATCAGTTCGTCGAGGGTGGCGAAGTGGTAGGTGGTCGAACCGAGGGGCACGTCCGCCTCGGCGGCGACCGAGCGGTGACTCAGTCCGGCCAGCCCCTTCGCCCCGACGACCCGGATCGCCGCGTCGATGATCCGCTGCCGCCGCTCCGGGTCGTGGCGTCGGGGCATCAGTGCGCACCCCCCAGGTTCAGTACGACCACTCCCCCGACGATCAGCAGGATGCCGACGGCCTTGGTGGGCGTCAGGGACTCCCCGAACAGGGCCAGCCCTATGACGGCGATGACCGCGGTGCCGACTCCGGCCCAGATCGCGTACGCCGTGCCGATGCCGACGGTCTTCAGGGTCTGGGCGAGGAGCAGGAAGGAGACGACGTAGCCGGACGCCGTCAGCAGGGAGGGCCAGAGCCTGCTGAAGCCGTCGCTGTACTTCATGGCCGTCGTCGCGGCCACCTCGGCGGCGATGGCGCCGGCGAGCGTCAGGTATCCCATGCGTACAAGCGTACACAACGATACGTACGGGTGTACACAACGATGTCCACACCGGTCGTTCCCGCCCAAGTCGGCGCGAAGCCGGAAGTGTTGTCGATGGGGAGTCGAAAGCGTTATGGAAAGCGCTCACCCAAACGGATGAACCTGAGCCACGGGTTCCACTACTGTTTCACCGTTCACACACCGGGTCATCGCAGCCGCGGCCGCCGTCAGGGAACGCCGCTGGAGGAACAGCGCATGCCAGACAACAAGTCCCGGCCCTCTCAGGAACAGCCCTGGGAGAACGGCTGGGCCCCGGACACCTCCCGGGCACCCGGAACACGGCGCCTCTGGCTGGCCGGCGGTCTCGCCATGGCCACCATCGTGGCGTGCGTGACCGCAATCGCCTTGAACGACAAGCCCGTTGACGACAAGTCGGCGGCCCCTCAGGGACAGACGCTGTCGGACGAGGAGACGGAGGGCGGCCTGATCTCCTTCGCCACCCCCTCCGCCAGCGGGTCGCCGGCACCGACGGGGAAGAAGAGCACGTCCGCGTCCGCGTCGCCGAAGACCTCTTCCTCCCCCGAGGCGCAGGGCAGTTCGACGCCGCACGCCCCGGCCGCGCCGTCCGCGTCGACGACGACGAAGCCGTCCGCCCCCGAGCCGGCCGCCACCCGGCGCTCGGTCCGCTCGGTCAACTACCCCGACCGCTACTGGCATGTGAGCGGCGGCCTGGTGAAACTCGATCAGGTCGGCGGCTCGGAGTCCCGTGCGGACTCCACGTTCACCGTGGTGAAGGGCCTGGCCGACAGCTCCTGCTCCACGTTCGTCACGGCGGACGGCACGTACCTGCGGCACCGCGACTTCGTGCTGCGCGCCGAGCGCGACGACGGCTCGGCCCTCTTCGAGCAGGACGCCACCTTCTGTGCCGTCCCTTCCTCCTACGCCTCCGGCTCGGTCATGCTGGAGTCGGTGAACTACCCCGGCCGTTTCCTGCGCCACAAGAACTTCGCCCTGCGCCTGGACGCGTACGGCTACGGCTCCAACCACCGCGAGGACTTCTCGTTCAACCTGGTGGACGGGCTGGCCTGAGCACACACGAAAGCGGCGGCACCCGATGGGTGCCGCCGCTTTCGTGTGCCGGGGAAGATCTCCGGGAGGATCTCAGGCGGATCCCGGCCGAAATCCCCGACGGGACCTCACCGGGATTCTCAACGGGATCTCAGACGTTGAACCCGAGCGCGCGAAGCTGCTCGCGGCCGTCGTCCGTGATCTTGTCCGGGCCCCACGGCGGCATCCAGACCCAGTTGATGCGCAGCTCGTTGACCAGGCCGTCCGTGGCGGACTTCGCCTGGTCCTCGATCACGTCCGTCAGCGGGCAGGCCGCCGAGGTCAGGGTCATGTCGATCGTCGCGATGTTCGCGTCGTCGATGTGGATGCCGTAGATCAGCCCGAGGTTGACGACGTCGATGCCCAGTTCGGGGTCGACGACGTCGTACAGCGCCTCGCGGACTTCCTCTTCGGAGGCCGGCTTCATCTCAAGGGTCTCGCTCATGCCGTCTTCCTTTCGGCGTCGGCTCCGCCCAGGGCTTGGGCCGTCGCGTCCTTCCACGCCATCCAGCTGAGGAGGGCGCACTTGACCCGGGCCGGGTACTTGGAGACACCGGCGAACGCGACCGCGTCCTCCAGCACCTCCTCCATCGCGTCGTCGGGCTCGATCCTGCCCTTGGACTGCATCAGCTCCAGGAAGGTCTCCTGGATCTTCTGCGCCTGCGCCAGATCCTTGCCGACCAGCAGGTCGTTCAGCACGGACGCGCTCGCCTGGCTGATGGAGCAGCCCTGGCCCTCGTAGCTGACGTCCTCGATCTTCGTGCCGTCGTACTTCACACGGAGGGTGATCTCGTCGCCGCAGGTCGGGTTCACATGGTGCACCTCGGCGTCGCCTTCGCGCAGACCACGCCCGTGCGGGTGCTTGTAGTGATCCAGGATGACTTCCTGGTACATCGAGTCCAACTTCACGACGGCCGACCTCGCATCCCAGCGTCCGATACATGGCCTTCCGGCCGGGGGTCCGGGGGTTGTCCCCCGGGATGACACAGCACGGTCTCAGCTCACGCCCCTCAGCCGAAGAAGTTCCGTACATGCTCCAGACCGTCGACCAGAGCATCGATCTCGGCCGGCGTGGAGTACAGATAGAACGACGCTCGCGTGGTCGCGGGAATTCCGTAGCGCAGGCAGACGGGCCGGGCGCAGTGGTGACCCACCCGGACCGCGATGCCCTGCTCGTCCAGCACCTGGCCCACGTCGTGCGGGTGGATGTCGCCGAGCGTGAAGGAGATCGCCGCGCCGCGGTCCTCGGCCGTCGCGGGGCCGATGATCCGCAGGTCGGGTACCTCGGTCAGGCGACGCACCGCGTACTCGGTGATCGCGTGCTCATGGGCGAGGATCTTGTCCATGCCGATCGCGGACAGGTAGTCGATGGCCGCGCCCAGACCGACCGCCTGCGCGATCGGCGGGGTGCCCGCCTCGAACTTGTGGGGCGCCGGGGCGTAGGTCGACGAGTGCATCGACACCGTCTCGATCATCTCGCCGCCGCCGAGGAACGGGGGGAGGTCCTCGAGCAGCTCCTGGCGGCCCCAGAGGACGCCGATGCCGGTCGGGCCGCACATCTTGTGGCCGGTGAAGGCCACGAAGTCGGCCTGGAGGGCCTGTACGTCCATCGGCATGTGCGGCGCGGCCTGCGACGCGTCGATCAGGACCAGGGCCCCGACCTCCTGCGCACGCCGCACTATCGCCTCGACCGGGTTCACGGTGCCGAGGATGTTCGACACCAGCACGAAGGAGACGATCTTCGTCTTCTCGGTGATGATCTCGTCGATGTTGGAGAGGTCGAGCCGGCCGTCGTCGGTCAGGCCGAACCACTTCAGCTTCGCGCCGGTGCGCTGCGACAGCAGCTGCCACGGGACGATGTTGGAGTGGTGCTCCATCTCGGTGATGACGATCTCGGTCTCGTGGTCCACGCGGTAGGGCTCGTCGGCCCAGCCCAGCATGTTCGCCACGAGGTTGAGCGACTCGGAGGCGTTCTTGGTGAAGATGACCTCGTCGCGGCTCGGCGCGTTGATGAACGCGGCGACCTTGTCACGCGCGCCCTCGTACAGCGCCGTGGCCTCCTCGGCGAGCACATGCACACCGCGGTGGACGTTGGCGTTGTAGCGCTCGTAGTACTCGTTCAGGGCGTCCAGTACCTGGCGCGGCTTCTGCGAGGTCGCCGCGTTGTCCAGGTACACGAGCTTCCGGCCGTCGTGGACCTGCCGGTCCAGGATGGGGAAGTCCTTGCGGATCGCCTCGGTGTCGAGGAGGCCCGGCAGCTGCGTCACGCGGATACGCCACCCTTCGTGTATGCCTCGTAGCCCTCGTTCTCCAGCTTGTCGGCGAGCTCGGCGCCGCCGGACTCGACGATGCGGCCGGCCGAGAACACGTGGACGAAGTCGGGCTTGATGTAGCGCAGGATGCGCGTGTAGTGCGTGATCAGCAGGGTGCCGACCTCGCCGGTCTCGCGGACCCGGTTGACGCCCTCGGAGACGATGCGAAGGGCGTCGACGTCCAGACCGGAGTCCGTCTCGTCGAGGATCGCGACCTTCGGCCGGAGCAGCTCCAGCTGGAGGATCTCGTGGCGCTTCTTCTCACCGCCGGAGAAGCCCTCGTTGACGTTGCGCTCGGCGAAGGAGGTGTCCATGTGGAGACGCTCCATGGCCTCCTTGACCTCCTTCACCCAGGTGCGCAGCTTGGGGGCCTCGCCGCGGATGGCGGTGGCGGAGGTGCGCAGGAAGTTCGACACGGAGACGCCGGGGACCTCGACCGGGTACTGCATGGCGAGGAACAGGCCCGCGCGGGCGCGCTCGTCGACGGACATCTCCAGGACGTCCTCGCCGTCGAGCAGCACGGTGCCGCCGGTGATCGTGTACTTCGGGTGGCCCGCGAGCGAGTAGGCGAGGGTCGACTTGCCGGAGCCGTTCGGGCCCATGATGGCGTGCGTCTCGCCCTGCTTCACGGTGAGGTCGACGCCCTTGAGGATCTCCTTCGTGGCGTTGTCGGCCTCGACGGTGACGTGCAGGTCTCGGATTTCAAGCGTTGCCATGGGTGCCTCAGGACTCCTGGGTGAGGGAGACGAGCACGTCGTCCCCTTCGATCTTTACGGGGTATACGGGGACGGGGCGCGTCGCGGGAAGGCCGGACGGCTTGCCGGTGCGGAGGTCGAAGCTGGAACCGTGCAGCCAGCACTCGATCTGACAGTCCTCCACCTCGCCCTCGGAGAGCGAGACGTTCGCGTGGGAGCAGATGTCGTGGATGGCGAACACCTCCCCCTCGGTACGGACGACCGAGACCGGCGTGCCGTCGAGTTCCACCCGCGTCGGGGTGTCCTCTTCCAGCTCGCTCAGTCCGCAGGCCCGAATGAATCGAGCACGGTCGTAGGCCATCAGACGGTGGCCTCCAGCTCGGACTCGATCCTGGCGAGCAGGCGCTCCTCGATGTCGTCGACACCGATCTGCTGGACCAGCTCGGCGAAGAAGCCGCGGACCACCAGGCGACGGGCCTCGTCGGCCGGGATGCCACGGGCCATCAGGTAGAAGAGCTGCTCGTCGTCGAAGCGGCCGGTGGCGGAGGCGTGTCCGGCACCGACGATCTCGCCGGTCTCGATCTCCAGGTTCGGCACCGAGTCGACCCGCGCGCCGTCCGTGAGGACCAGGTTGCGGTTCATCTCGTAGGTGTCCGTGCCCTCGGCCTTGGCCTCGATGAGCACGTCACCGATCCACACGGCGTGCGCGCCCTCGCCCTGGAGGGCGCCCTTGTAGACGACGTTGGACTTGCAGTGCGGGACGTTGTGGTCGACCAGGAGGCGGTGCTCCTGGTGCTGACCGGCGTCCGTGAAGTACAGACCGAACAGCTCGGCCTCGGCGCCGGGGCCGGCGTACGCCACGCGCGGGTGGAGACGGACGAGATCGCCGCCGAAGGTCACCACGACCGACTTGAAGGTCGCGTCGCGGCCGACGAGGGCGTTGTGCTGGGCCACGTGCACGGCCTTGTCGTCCCAGTCCTGGACGGAGACGACGGTCAGCTTCGCGCCGTCCCCGAGGACGTAGTCGACGTTGGCGGCCAGCACGGCGTCACCGGTGTGGTCGATGACGACGACGGCCTCGGCGAAGGCACCCAGCTCGATGACCTGGTGGCCGTAGGAGACCCCGCCCTCGCCGTGCACCGCGATGCGGATCGGCTCGGTGAGCACCGTCTCCTTGGGGACGGTGACCACGCCGGCCTTCTCGAACGCGGAGTACGCCTGGGCGGCGACCCGGTCCACCGGGGTGCCCGCCTTCCCGAGGCGCGGGTCGTCGCGGTCCACGAGTTCGACGGTGACGCCCTCGGGCGCCTCGACGGCGACCTTCACGCCCTCGCCGGCCGCGACGGCGGTGCCGTCGTGCAGCCCGCGCAGCCGCTCCAGCGGCGTGAACCGCCACTCCTCCTCGCGACCGTGCGGGACCGGGAAGTCCTTCACGTCGAAGGAGGCGGGCGCGCTCATGCGCGTGGCGACGGTCGACTCGGCGGCCACCGCGATCTGGCCCGCGGTGGTGGAGCCCACGGGTAGGGGTCCCCCCGGTCGAGTGGATTCGAGATTGGGGGCGTTCTGAGCCTCAGCCATGGCTGTCGGTCTGCTCTCTTCCTACGTCAGAAAATTGCTGCTGCTGTCGGGGGCGGGTCTTAACCGACCGCGCCTTCCATCTGCAGCTCGATCAGCCGGTTGAGCTCGAGGGCGTACTCCATGGGCAGCTCCTTCGCGATGGGCTCGACGAAGCCGCGCACGATCATCGCCATCGCCTCGAACTCGGTCATGCCCCGGCTCATCAGGTAGAAGAGCTGGTCGTCGCTGACCTTGGAGACGGTGGCCTCGTGGCCCATGGACACGTCGTCCTCGCGGACGTCCACGTAGGGGTACGTGTCGGAGCGGGAGATGGTGTCGACGAGCAGCGCGTCGCACAGCACGTTGGACTTGGAGCCGTGGGCGCCCTCGCCGATCTCGACGAGACCGCGGTAGGACGTCCGGCCGCCCCCGCGCGCCACGGACTTCGACACGATGTTGGACGAGGTGTTCGGCGCCATGTGGACCATCTTGGAGCCGGCGTCCTGGTGCTGGCCCTCGCCCGCGAAGGCGATGGAGAGGGTCTCGCCCTTGGCGTGCTCGCCCATCAGGTAGACGGCCGGGTACTTCATCGTCACCTTGGAGCCGATGTTGCCGTCGATCCACTCCATGGTCGCGCCCTCGTACGCCACGGCGCGCTTGGTGACCAGGTTGTAGACGTTGTTCGACCAGTTCTGGATGGTCGTGTAACGGCAGCGGGCGTTCTTCTTGACGATGATCTCGACCACGGCGCTGTGCAGCGAGTCCGACTTGTAGATGGGGGCCGTACAACCCTCGACGTAGTGCACGTAGGCGCCCTCGTCGACGATGATCAGGGTCCGCTCGAACTGGCCCATGTTCTCCGTGTTGATACGGAAGTAGGCCTGGAGCGGGATCTCCACGTGCACGCCCTTCGGCACGTAGATGAAGGATCCGCCGGACCACACCGCGGTGTTCAGCGACGCGAACTTGTTGTCGCCGACCGGGATGACGGTGCCGAAGTACTCCTTGAAGAGCTCCGGGTGCTCCTTCAGCGCGGTGTCGGTGTCGAGGAAGATGACGCCCTGCTCCTCCAGGTCCTCACGGATCTGGTGGTAGACGACCTCGGACTCGTACTGGGCCGCGACACCGGCGACGAGGCGCTGCTTCTCCGCCTCGGGGATGCCGAGCTTGTCGTACGTGTTCTTGATGTCCTCGGGCAGGTCCTCCCAGGACTCCGCCTGCTTCTCCGTGGAGCGCACGAAGTACTTGATGTTGTCGAAGTCGATGCCCGAGAGGTCCGAGCCCCAGTTGGGCATGGGCTTCTTGCCGAAGAGCCGCAGGCCCTTGAGGCGCAGCTTCGTCATCCACTCCGGCTCGGACTTCTTGGCCGAGATGTCCCGGACGACGTCCTCGTTGATGCCGCGCTTCGCAGAGGCGCCGGCCGTGTCGGAGTCGGCCCAGCCGTATTCGTACTTACCCAGGCCCTCGAGTTCGGGGTGGGCAGTCTCCGTGGGGAGAGTCATGCGGGGTTCCTCCCGGCCGTGCTTGCAGATGCGTTTGGGGTGGCTGTGGAAACTTTGGGGATGAACGTGGTGCAGACGCCGTCGCCGTGGGCGATGGTCGCCAGTCGCTGGACGTGCGTCCCGAGCAGCTGGGAGAAGATCTCGGTCTCCGCCTCGCAGAGCTGCGGGAACTTCTCGGCGACATGGGCGACGGGGCAGTGGTGCTGGCACAGCTGCTCGCCGACCGGTGCGCTGCGCGCCGTAGCAGCGTACCCGTCCGCGCTCAGGGCCTTGGCCAGGGCTTCGGTCCGCTCTTCCGGGGCGGCCGCCTCGATCGCCGCGCGGTACCCGGCGGCCTGTTCGGCGATCCGCGCGCGGGCGAAGGCGACGACGGCCTCGTCCCCGCCGAAGCGCTCCTGGATCCAGCTGAGGGCGTCCGCGGCGAGCTTGTCGTAGGACTGGTCGAAGGCGTCACGGCCGCAGTCGGTGAGGGCGAAGGCCTTGGCCGGGCGCCCGCGCGTCCGTGCTCCGTACACCCGCTGCTCGCGGGCCGCCACGATGTCGTCGGCGACCAGCGCGTCGAGGTGGCGGCGTACGGCGGCCTGGGTGAGGCCCAGCCGGCCGGCCAGCTCGGCGACGGTCGACGGCCCGTGGTCCAGGATGGACCGCGCGACCCGGTTGCGCGTCGAGCGCTCACCGGTCGCGATCTCCTCCTGGGGGGTCCCCGTGGGGGCCTCCCGAACCTCGCCGACGTTTTTCACAACGCCATTGTTGCGTAATTCCTCAGACGCAGGCAAGCCGTGTCCGGATCGGCGGGCGGTGCCCTGCGTCACTTAGGTAAACCTAATCTGACCTGCGGAAACGATCTTTGATCGATCAGGCCAAGGCGTTGTTGCGATAAAACCACTGGTCTGCGGAGCGCCCTTCCAGGACACTGCCGGACCATGCCCACACCCCCTCCCACCGGCCCACTTGTCACCCGCGACAGCCTCGCCGCGGAGCTTCGCGCGCTGGGTGTCGAACCAGGAGAAATCCTGCTCGTGCACTCCTCGCTCAGTTCGCTCGGCTGGGTCTGCGGAGGCGCCGTCGCGGTGGTAAGAGGACTGCTCGACGCAATCGGCCCGGACGGCACTCTCGTGGTCCCCACCCAGTCCGGCGACCTCTCCGACCCGGCCCTGTGGAGCAATCCGCCGGTCCCCGCCCAGTGGTGGGAGCGGATCCGGGCGACCATGCCCGCCTACGACCCCCTCATCACTCCGGCACTGGGCGTGGGCGTGGTCCCGGAGACGGTCCGCACCTGGCCCGGCGCCCTGCGCAGCGCCCACCCGCAGACCTCGTTCGCGGCGCTCGGGGCGCGGGCCGCGGAGCTGGTCGAGGGGCACGCCCCCGACTGCCGGCTCGGTGAGCACAGCCCGCTGGCCCGGCTGGACAGGGCAGGGGCACGCGTCCTGCTGCTCGGCGCCGGCTACGCCACCTGCACCAGCTTCCACCTGGCCGAGTACCGGATCCCGGCCCCGCTCGTCGCGGTGGGCCGGCCGGGGCCCGGCGGGACGTGGGAGACCGTGACCGAGGTGTCGATCGACTCCGATCGCTTCGACGAGCTGGGCCATGACTTCGAACGCGACCGTGACGTCGTACGGGGCACCGTCGGGGCGGCCGACGTACGGCTGTTTCCGGTCGCGGACGCGGTGGCCTACGCGCAGCGGTGGCTGCCGCTGCACCGCTCCCGCGAGGAGGAACTCTGAGCCGGCCCGCCCCGCGCCGGCCCCCGCCGCCGTCGCGTCCGGCCGGTTCCCGCACCCCCCGGTCCGAGCCCTCACCCGCGAACCTAGACTCTTGAGCCATGCGAAGTGAGCCTGTCGTCCGGGTCGAGGCCCTGGTGAAGCGGTACGGGACGAAGACCGCGGTGAACGGCCTCGACCTGACGGCCCGGGCGGGCGTCACCGCCGTCCTCGGACCCAACGGCGCCGGCAAGACGACCACCGTCGAGACCTGCGAGGGATACCGCAGGCCGGACGCCGGCACGGTGCGCGTCCTCGGCCTCGACCCGCAGAGACAGGCCGCCGACCTGCGCCCCCGGATAGGCGTGATGCTCCAGTCCGGAGGCGTGTACTCCGGCGCGCGGGCCGGCGAGATGCTCCGGCACGTGGCCGGGCTGCACGCCCACCCCCTGGACGTCGACGCCCTCGTCGAGCGCCTCGGCCTCGGCTCCTGCGGCCGGACGACGTACCGCCGGCTCTCCGGCGGCCAGCAGCAGCGGCTCGCGCTGGCGATGGCCGTCGTCGGCCGCCCGGAGCTGGTGTTCCTCGACGAGCCGACGGCCGGCCTCGACCCGCAGGCCCGCCGCGCCACCTGGGAACTCGTACGGGATCTGCGAGCGGACGGCGTCTCCGTCATCCTGACCACCCACTACATGGACGAGGCCGAGCAGCTCGCCGACGACGTCGCGATCATCGACGCGGGCCGGGTCATCGCCCAGGGCTCCCCCGAGGAGCTGTGCCGCGGCGGCGCCGAGAACACCCTGCGTTTCACCGGCCGCCCCGGCCTCGACGTCACCTCCCTGCTCAAGGCCCTGCCCGCCGACAGCTCGGCCGCCGAGCTGACCCCCGGCTCCTACCGGGTGATGGGCAAGGTCGACCCGCAGCTGCTGGCGACGGTCACCTCGTGGTGCGCGCAGCACGGGGTGATGCCGGACCGGATCTCGGTCGAACGGCACACCCTGGAGGACGTCTTCCTGGAACTGACCGGCAAGGAGCTGCGCTGATGACCGCCACGGGTACCTACACCCCCCGGCCCGGCGCGGCTCCGCTGCCCCGCATGATCGCGGCCCAGGCGGTGCTGGAGACGAAGATGCTCCTGCGCAACGGCGAGCAGCTGCTGCTCACCGTCGTGATCCCCACCCTGCTGCTGGTCCTGTTCAGCAGCGTGGACATCGTCGACACCGGCGCGGGCGAGGCGGTGGACTTCCTCACGCCCGGCATCCTCGCGCTCGCCGTGGTGTCGACGGCCTTCACCGGCCAGGCCATCGCGACCGGCTTCGAACGCCGCTACGGGGTGCTGAAGCGGCTCGCCGCCTCTCCGCTCCCCCGCTGGGGCCTGATGGCGGCGAAGACGCTGTCGGTGCTGGTCACGGAGATCCTCCAGGTGATCCTCCTGACGGCGATCGCCTTCGCCCTCGGCTGGGACCCGCACGGCAACCCGGCGGCCGTCCTGCTGCTCCTGATCCTGGGCACGGCCGCCTTCTCGGGCCTCGGCCTACTGATGGCGGGCACCTTGAAGGCGGAGGCTACGCTGGCCGCGGCCAACCTGGTCTTCCTGCTGCTGCTGGTGGGCGGCGGGGTGATCGTCCCGCTCGACAGGTTCCCGCCCGGCGCCCAGGACGTGCTCGGCCTGCTGCCCGTCTCGGCCCTCTCGGACGGGCTGCGCGACGTGCTCCAGCACGGCGCGGGCATGCCCTGGGGCGACCTGGGGATCCTGGCGGTGTGGGCGGTCGTGGGACTCGCGGCGGCCGGCCGGTTCTTCCGCTGGGAGTAGCCGGTCGCGCGGCACCGGGGGACCCTCGTGAACGCGTGCACAAGCGGACGCCTACGATGGGACGCGTGCCAAACGTGACCCGTGCCGACGCCGTAGCCGCCGTGCGCAACCCGCTCGCCTTCATCGCCGAACGCTGGACCCCCACCCGCCGGACCGTTCAGCGGGCGGCGCTGTACCCGCTCGTGATGTCGGTGGTCATCGTGGTCACCGGCGGTGCCGTCCGGCTCACGGGCTCCGGCCTGGGCTGCCCGACCTGGCCCAAGTGCACCGACGACTCCCTCACCGCGACCGGCGCGATGGGCTTCCACGGCGCCATCGAGTTCGGCAACCGCATGCTGACCTACGTGCTGTGCGCGGCCGTCGGCTGGGCGATCATCGCCGCGCGCGCCGAGAAGCCGTACCGGCGGAGCCTGACCCGGCTCGGCTGGGCGCAGTTCTGGCTGGTGATGAGCAACGCCGTGCTCGGCGGGATCGTGGTGCTCGTCGGCCTCAACCCCTACACGGTCGCGGCGCACTTCCTGGCCGCCACGGCGCTGCTCGCGGTCGCCGCGGTGATGTGGCAGCGGGCCCGGGAGGGCGACGGGGAGCCCAGGCCGCTGGTCGGCAGGCCCGTGCAGCAGCTGGTGTGGTTCCTGGTCGTCGCCTCGACGCTGCTGATCGGCGTCGGCACGGTGGTGACCGGCGCGGGCCCGCACGCCGGTGACTCCAGCGAGGTCGAGCGGATGCCGCTGGACTGGGAGACGGTCGCCAAGCTGCACGCCGTGCTCGCCTGGATCGTGGTGACGCTGACCTTCGCCCTGTGGTTCATCCTCAAGGCGGTGGACGCGCCGAAGAGCCCGCTGGACCGCACCCGGGACCTGTTCCTGGTGCTGCTCGGGCAGGGTCTCATCGGCTACGTCCAGTACTTCACGGACCTTCCCGAGGCCCTGGTCGGGCTGCACATGTTCGGCTCCTGCCTGGTGTGGATCGCGGTGCTGCGCGTGCTGCTGGCGCTGCGCGAGCGCCCCGAGGCGACGATCGACCTGCCGGGCCCGGCGGCCGAGGCGACGGTCGGCACGCGCGCGTGAGCCACCCGAGGCTCAGGCGTACGAGGTGACCAGAGCGTCGATCGCCGGCCCCAGGTAGTCCCGGGTCAGCTCGGCGCGGCGGGCGGGCCACCCGTCGTCGGCCGGCCCGTCCCCCTCGTCGTAGCGGCGGCGCGCGATGTCCGCCACGACCTGCGAGGGCGCCCCGAGCGCGGACAGTTCGTCGAGCGCCTGGCGCTTGGAGATCAGCCGGCCGTCCCGCACGGTCACCGTCGCCCGCGCGAAGGTCAGCAGCCCCAGATCGACCCAGACGTTCTCACGCCACAGGTGGGCCTTGTCGACGGCGGGCCGCCAGAAGTCCCGCTGGTCGCGGACGACGAAATCGCCGAGTGCCCGGTCCGGCACGGGCGGCAGAAGCGCGCCGGGCGGCTTGCCGTGCAGCACCCGGCCGAAGTCGTGCAGCTCGCGGCGGGTCACCGGGGTGACCGTCCGACGGAACAGCCGGCCGTGCGCCCAGGTGAGGTGCCGCCGCTCCGGGTCGGTGGTCCGGCCGGGGGTGAGATAGGTGCAGTGCAGCAGTGGGGCGAGCGGCTCGTTCCGCAGGCGGGCGTGCAGCCGGGCGAGGTGCCACACCGCGCGCGGTGTGACGGGCCCCGCCAGGACCGCGATGAGGTCCAGGTCGCTGCGGCCCTCCTGGTAGTCACCCCCGGCCAGCGAACCGTGGGCCCACACGGCGACGGGGTCCAGGGCCTGGAGGCAGGCGAGAAAACGGTCCAGTAATGCTTGCGTACGGCTGATCGTGCGCTTGGCCATGCGCCCAGTCTGTCCGCCTCAGCCGAGCCCGTACACCCGGCGCGCGTTGCCCGCCGCGATCAGTCCCGCCACCCGTTGCGCGTCCGCCGACGACCACGCGCCCTCCACGACCCAGCCGCCGAGCACCCGCGCCAAGGCCTCGCGGAACAGCCGCGCCCCGACCACGTGCAGCTCGGGCAGCCCCCCGGCCCCGCTGGAGAAGAGGATCTTGCCGAAGGGGGCCAGCTCCAGGATCTCCGCGAGGATCGTCGCGGCGCGCGCGCCGGTCCGTACGAGCGCGGCGCCGGAGTCGGCGTACACGTGCGGGAAGACGCCCGCGAGGTGGGCGGCGTGCCGGTGGTAGGGGTAGCCGTGCAGCAGGACGAGGTCGGTGCCGAGGCCGGCCGTGGCCCGTACGAAGTCCGTCAGCAGGACCGGATCCGAACGGTCGACGCGCGCCCCCGGCTCGCCGAGTCCCGCGTGCAGCTGAAGGGGCAGCCCCGAGGCGACGGCGATCCACAACAGGTGGCGCAGCAGCACCGGGTCCCTCAGCTCGCCGCCGACCCTGCGGCCCGCGAGCCAGCGGCCCGCCGCGCCCCGCACCTCCCCCGGCCCGGGCGGCTCGGGCGCGAGGGCGAGGCCGTGCCGGACCCCCGCCACGGAGGTGAAGGCCACGGCGTTCGCGGCGGCCCCGTGGACCGACTCGGCGAGGTTGGCGAGGAAGGACTCGACGGTGCCGGAGGTGTCGGCGACCTGTTCGGCGAGGGGTTCCAGGCGCACGATCTCCCGCGCCTCGGCGGCGCCGGCCGAGGCGAGCTCGCCCGGTCCGGTGAGGTCTCCGGGCAGGCCCGTGTCGACCAGGTACGTCGTGATGCCGCTGCCGCGCAGCAGTCGGCGGCCCGCTTCCAGTACGCCGAGTTCACGACGCCGGGCGAGATAACGGGCGGGCGGCGCGTGCGGTTCCAGACCGAGGAGCGGGGGGCACCAGCGGCGTACCGCGAACCCCGTCTGGGTGTCGAACAGCGTCGTGCCCGGGGCAGGCGGGCCCTCGGTGCGGGCCAACTGGGCCTCGAAGGTACCGAGACCCAGCTCCGTTCTCAGGACGCCGTGGCAGTACTGGTCCACCAAGGACGGCGTTTCGATCATCCGGACTCCCGGGGGACGGACCACGTGGTTCCTACGGGTCCTAACGGGTGACCGGGGTGTCAGGTTGTTGCTGCTCAGCCGTTCTTCGGTCCGCCGATCTGGATCCCGGCCATCCGTGTCCACTCGTACGGCCCCGTCTTCACCTTCGCCGCGAACTCGCCGTCGAAGGTCTCGTGCACGGTGATGCCGGCCTTTGCGACGGCCAGCTCGGCGACGGTGACCGAGGGGGCCACCAGGTCGCCCCAGCCGCCGTCGTCGCCGACCAGGACGATACGGGCGCCGCGCTCGCCGATGTACGCGATCTGGCCCTCGGCCCCGCCGTGCTGCTCGGCGAAGGCGCTGATCTGCTTGGCGAGCCGGGCCGCCTTGCGCTCGGCCTTCGCGGCCTGCTTGGCGTCGGCGGTCTCGTCAACCTGCTTGGTGTCTGCCATGGCCAGGATGCTACCGACGGGTAGATCGAACGGCGACGGCCGGGGTGCGTGGTGTTGACCACGCACCCCGGCCGTTCGGCGATTCGGCGACGAGAACTCGGCGGCGTCAGCGCAGGAAGGGGTCCACCGCGACCGCCACGAACAGCAGCGACACATAGGTGATGGACCAGTGGAACAGCCGCATCTCCTTCAGCTTCCCGCCCGTCGCCTCGGCCTTGGCGCGGCTCTGGAGCGCGTGCGCCTCCCACAGCCACCAGCCGCCGGCCACCAGCGCGACCGAGGTGTAGAACCACCCGGTGTAGCCCAGCGGGGTCAGCAGCAGCGAGACGGCGACCATCACCCAGCTGTAGAGGACGATCTGCTTGGCGACGGTCTTGTTGGAGGCGACGACCGGCAGCATCGGCACGCCCACCCGCGCGTAGTCGTCCCTGACCTTCATGGACAGCGGCCAGTAGTGCGGCGGCGTCCAGAAGAACATGACGAGGAAGAGGACGACCGGCGCCCAGGACACCGAGTTCGTCACGGCCGACCAGCCGATCAGCACCGGCATGCAGCCGGCGATGCCGCCCCACACGATGTTCTGCGAGGTACGGCGTTTGAGGATCATCGTGTAGACGACGACGTAGAAGAGGAGCGCGCCGAGGGCGAGCCAGGCCGACAGCCAGTTGACGGTCAGACCGAACAGGAGTGTGGAGACCACCGCGAGGGTGATGCCGAAGGCGAGGCATTCACGCGGGCTGACCATTCCGGTGACCAGCGGGCGCTGCGAGGTGCGGTCCATCAGCGCGTCGATGTCGCGGTCGATGTACATGTTCAGCGCGTTCGCGCCGCCCGCGGACAGGTAACCGCCGAGGCAGGTCAGGACCACCAGACCCAGGTCAGGAACGCCCTGCTGCGCCAGGAACATCACCGGGACGGTGGTGATCAGCAGCAGCTCGATGATCCGCGGCTTGGTCAGCGCCACGAACGCCTTCACCCGGGCCCCGAACGGCCGCCGGCTCGGGCTATGACTCGCCCCGACAATCCCCACTGGACGGGATTCAACGGCCGTCACGCACACCCCTGACAGAGACTCCCAGCAAGCCTCCCCGTGTGAATGCGGGGTAAAGGCTCGCGCGTACCACGCCACTGTAGACGTTGCCCAGACCCCGACATTCGCGGGGGTGGGCTCGTGTTGGCCGGCACCTGCGGAAGAGCCGGAGGGCACTCTGTTGAGCACTCGTACGAGCGGCTCCGTATTCACTTGCCGAACAGGGAACACACCGGTCGGGAGGCGCACCACCAAGTCTCCCGGCAGTCTGGAATGACTCGAAAAAATGCACGTTCTCACGGGGGTAGGCTCGACAACGGCCGGTGGGCGCCGCGTGCACCGGCATTCGACATGCGTGACATGTGGAGAGGAGCCCTGACCCAGGGTGAGCACCAAGCCGACCACCACAGACCTCGAGTGGACCGAGTTGGACCAGCGGGCGGTGGACACCGCCCGCGTCCTGGCCGCCGACGCCGTACAGAAGGTCGGCAACGGCCATCCCGGTACGGCGATGAGCCTGGCGCCTGCCGCGTACACCCTCTTCCAGAAGGTGATGCGGCACGACCCGGCGGACGCCGACTGGGTCGGCCGCGACCGCTTCGTGCTGTCCGCGGGCCACTCGTCCCTGACGCTCTACACCCAGCTGTACCTGGCCGGCTTCGGCCTGGAGCTGGACGACCTCAAGGCGTTCCGTACCTGGGGTTCGAAGACGCCGGGCCACCCGGAGTACGGCCACACCACGGGCGTCGAGACGACGACCGGCCCGCTGGGCCAGGGCGTCGCGAACGCCGTGGGCATGGCGATGGCCGCCCGCTACGAGCGCGGTCTGTTCGACCCGGAGACCCCGGCCGGCGAGTCGCCGTTCGACCACTTCGTCTACGCCATCGCCGGTGACGGCTGCCTCCAGGAGGGCATCTCCGCCGAGGCGTCCTCCATGGCCGGGCACCAGAAGCTCGGCAACCTGATCCTGCTGTGGGACGACAACCACATCTCGATCGAGGGCGACACCGAGACCGCGGTGTCCGAGGACACCGTCAAGCGTTACGAGGCGTACGGCTGGCACGTGCAGCGCGTCGCCCCCAAGCCGGACGGCGACCTGGACCCGCACGCCCTCTACGACGCGATCGAGGCCGCGAAGCAGGTGACGGACAAGCCGTCCTTCATCGCGATGCGCTCGATCATCGCCTGGCCCGCGCCGAACGCGCAGAACACCGAGGCCGCCCACGGCTCGGCGCTCGGCGACGACGAGGTCGCGGCCACCAAGCGCGTCCTCGGCTTCGACCCGGAGAAGTCCTTCGAGGTCGCGGACGAGGTCATCGCCCACACCCGGGGCGCCCTCGAGCGCGGCCAGGCCGCCCGCGCCGTGTGGGAGAAGTCCTTCCAGCAGTGGCGGGACAACAACCCCGACCGCGCCGCCGAGTTCGAGCGCGTCGCCGCGGGCGAGCTGCCCACCGGCTGGGAGGAGAAGCTCCCGGTCTTCGAGCCCGGCAAGGGCGTCGCCACCCGTGCCGCGTCCGGCAAGGTGCTCCAGGCGCTCGGCGCGGTCATCCCCGAGCTGTGGGGCGGCTCCGCCGACCTCGCGGGTTCCAACAACACGACGATCGACAAGACGTCGTCGTTCCTCCCGGCGGACAACCCGCTGCCGGAGGCGGACCCGTACGGCCGCACCGTCCACTTCGGTATCCGCGAGCACTCGATGGCCGCGGAGATGAACGGCATCGCGCTGCACGGCAACACCCGTATCTACGGCGGCACGTTCCTCGTGTTCTCCGACTACATGCGCAACGCCGTGCGGCTGTCCGCCCTGATGCACGTGCCGGTGACGTACGTGTGGACGCACGACTCCATCGGCCTCGGCGAGGACGGCCCGACCCACCAGCCGGTCGAGCACCTGGCCTCGCTGCGTGCCATCCCGGGCCTGAACGTCGTCCGCCCGGCCGACGCCAACGAGACGGCGATCGCCTGGCGCGAGATCCTCAAGCGCTGGACGAAGGTCTTCGGCAAGGGCGCCCCGCACGGTCTGGTCCTCACCCGCCAGGGCGTGCCGGCCTACGAGCCCGACGAGAACGCGGCCAAGGGCGGGTACGTCCTGTTCGAGGCCTCCACCGGGTCGCCGGAGGTGCTCCTCATCGCGACCGGCTCCGAGGTGCACGTCGCCGTCGAGGCGCGCGAGCGGCTGGAAGCCGAGGGGGTCCCCACGCGCGTGGTCTCCATGCCGTCCGTGGAGTGGTTCGAGGAGCAGGACCAGGGGTACCGGGACAGCGTCCTGCCCCCGTCCGTCAAGGCCCGCGTCTCGGTCGAGGCGGGTATCGGTCTCACCTGGCACAAGTACGTCGGGGACGCCGGCCGCATCGTTTCCCTGGAGCACTTCGGTGCTTCCGCCGATGGCAAGGTCCTCTTCCAGGAGTACGGCTTCACTGCCGAGAACGTGGCCGCCAAGGCCCGGGAATCCCTCGCCGCCGCCCAGCGCTGACGCTCACATACGACACGTAGGAGATGTAATTCCATGACAGACGCACTCAAGCGCCTCTCCGAAGAAGGCGTCGCGATCTGGCTGGACGACCTGTCGCGCAAGCGGATCACGTCCGGCAACCTGGCCGAACTGATCGACCAGCAGCACGTCGTGGGCGTCACCACCAACCCGTCGATCTTCCAGAAGGCGATCAGCAGCGGCGACGGTTACGAGCAGCAGCTCTCCGACCTCGCCGCCCGCAAGGTCACCGTCGAAGAGGCCATCCGCATGATCACGACGGCGGACGTCCGTGACGCCGCCGACATCCTGCGCCCGGTCTTCGACGCCACCGGCGGCCAGGACGGCCGGGTATCGATCGAGGTCGACCCGCGCCTGGCGCACCACACCAAGCCGACGGTCGCCGAGGCCAAGCAGCTCGCCTGGCTGGTCGACCGCCCCAACACGCTCATCAAGATCCCGGCCACGATGGGCGGCCTGCCGGCGATCACCGAGGTCATCGGCCTCGGCATCAGCGTCAACGTCACGCTGATCTTCTCGCTGGAGCGCTACCGCCAGGTCATGGACGCCTACCTGGCCGGCCTGGAGCAGGCCAAGGAGCGCGGCCTGGACCTGTCCAAGATCCACTCCGTGGCGTCCTTCTTCGTGTCCCGCGTGGACACCGAGATCGACAAGCGGCTCGACGCGCTCGGCACCGACGAGGCCAAGGCCGCCCGCGGCAAGGCGGGCCTCGCCAACGCCCGGCTCGCCTACCAGGCGTACGAGGAGGTCTTCGCCGGCGAGCGCTGGGCCGCGCTGGAGAAGGCGGGCGCCAACAAGCAGCGTCCGCTGTGGGCCTCCACCGGTGTGAAGGACCCCGCCTACAAGGACACCCTGTACGTGGACGACCTGGTGGCGCCGAACACGGTGAACACCATGCCGGAGGCGACCCTGTTCGCCGCCGAGGCCCACGGCGCGATCACCGGCAACACCATCGCCGGCACCTACGAGCAGGCCCGCGCCGAGATCGACGCCGTCGAGAAGCTCGGCATCTCCTACGACGAGGTGGTCCAGCTCCTCGAGGACGAGGGCGTGGACAAGTTCGAGGCGTCCTGGAACGACCTGCTCAAGTCGACCGAGGCGGAGCTCCAGCGCCTCGCCCCCTCGGAGGGCTGAACTCTGTCGAGCAGCAATCCGCTGCGTGACCCCGCCGACCGACGGCTCCCGCGTATCGCGGGGCCGTCGGGCCTGGTCATCTTCGGCGTCACGGGCGATTTGTCCCGGAAGAAGCTCATGCCCGCCGTGTACGACCTCGCCAACCGGGGTCTGCTGCCGCCGGGCTTCTCGCTGGTCGGCTTCGCCCGCCGCGAGTGGGAGCACGAGGACTTCGCACAGGAGGTCCACGACGCCGTCAAGGAGCACGCCCGTACGCCCTTCCGCGAGGAGGTCTGGCAGCAGCTCGTCCAGGGCATGCGCTTCGTGCAGGGCACCTTCGACGACGACGACGCCTTCGAGCGTCTGCGTGCCACGATCGACGAACTCGACAAGGCGCAGGGCACGGGCGGCAACTTCGCCTTCTACCTGTCCGTGCCGCCGCGGTCCTTCCCGGTGGTCATCCAGCAGCTGAAGAAGCACGGGCTGGCCGACCAGACGAGCGGCTCCTGGCGGCGCGCGGTCATCGAGAAGCCCTTCGGCCACGACCTGGCCTCGGCCGAGGAGCTCAACAAGGTCGTCCACGAGGTCTTCGGCTCGGACCAGGTCTTCCGCATCGACCACTACCTGGGCAAGGAGACCGTCCAGAACATCATGGCGCTGCGCTTCGCCAACACGATGTTCGAGCCGATCTGGAACCGGTCCTTCGTGGACCACGTCCAGATCACGATGGCCGAGGACATCGGCATCGGCGGCCGGGCCGGCTACTACGACGGCATCGGCGCCGCCCGTGACGTCATCCAGAACCACCTGCTCCAGCTGATGGCCCTCACGGCCATGGAGGAGCCCTCCTCCTTCGACGCCGACGCGCTGGCCGCCGAGAAGACCAAGGTGCTCGGCGCCGTGCGGCTGCCGAAGGACCTGGGCCTGGCCACCGTGCGCGCCCAGTACGCGGCCGGGTGGCAGGGCGGCGAGAAGGCCGTCGGCTACCTCGAAGAGGACGGCATCGACCCCAAGTCGAAGACCGACACCTACGCGGCCGTCAAGCTGGAGGTCGACAACCGCCGCTGGGCGGGCGTCCCCTTCTATCTGCGCACCGGCAAGCGCCTCGGCCGCCGGGTCACCGAGATCGCGGTCGTCTTCCAGCGGGCCCCGCACTCCCCCTTCGACTCCACGGCCACCGAGGAGCTCGGCGCGAACGCGATCGTCATCCGCGTCCAGCCGGACGAGGGCATCACGGTCCGCTTCGGCTCGAAGGTGCCCGGCACCTCGATGGAGATCCGGGACGTGTCGATGGACTTCGCCTACGGCGAGTCCTTCACGGAGTCCTCGCCCGAGGCGTACGAGCGGCTCATCCTCGATGTGCTGCTGGGCGACTCGAACCTCTTCCCCCGCACGGAAGAGGTGGAGCTGTCCTGGAAGATCCTCGACCCGATCGAGCGGTACTGGGACAAGAACGGCAAGCCCGCCCAGTACCCGTCGGGCACCTGGGGGCCCGTCGAGGCCGACGAGATGCTCGAGCGAGACGGACGGAGCTGGCGCCGGCCATGAAGACAGACCTCACGGACACCACTGCCAGCAAGATCAACAAGGCGCTGGTGCAGGGCAGGCGGGCGATAGGCACCCCCGCCGTCGGCATGGTGCTCACCCTCGTCGTCGTCACGGACGAGGAGAACGCCTACGACGCCCTGAAGGCCGCCAACGACGCGTCGCACGAGCACCCCTCGCGCACGCTCGTGGTCATCAAGCGCGTCTCGCGCTCCCCCCGGGGCCGCACCCAGTCACGCCTCGACGCCGAGGTACGGCTGGGCGCGGACGCGGGCAGCGGCGAGACGGTGATCCTCCGGCTGTACGGCGAGGTCTCCGACCACGCCCAGTCCGTCGTCCTGCCGCTGCTGCTGCCGGACGCGCCGGTGGTGGTCTGGTGGTCGGTGGACGCCCCGCGCGACCCGGCGGGCGACCCGCTGGGCGCCCTGGGCCAGCGCCGGGTCACCGACAGCTACGCGGCCGAGAAGCCCATCAACGAGCTGCGGGCCCGTGCCGAGAGCTACGAGCCCGGCGACACCGACCTGGCGTGGGCCCGGATCACCCCGTGGCGCTCGATGCTGGCCGCCGCACTCGACCAGGTCAGCTGCGAGATCGTCTCCGCCGAGGTGGCGGGCGAGGAGGCCAACCCGAGCGTCGAGCTGCTCGCCATGTGGCTCGCCGACCGGCTCCGTGTGCACGTCCGCCGCGCGATCTCGGCCGGTCCGGGTCTGACCCAGGTCCGGATGGAGACGACCGGCGGTCCGATCACACTGCACCGGTCGGACGGCGCGATGGCCACGCTGGCGCTGCCCGGCCAGCCGGACCGCGCGGTGGCCCTCAAGCGCCGCGAGACGTCCGAGCTGCTCGCGGAGGAACTGCGCAGGCTCGACCCCGACGACACGTACGCGTCCGCCCTGCGGTTCGGCGTGGACCGGCTGGGCGGGATCCAGTCGGCCGCGGAGCGGGAGGCGGAGCGGGCCGAGGCCGCCGGCCAGCCCGCACCGTCCCTCCCGGTCCGCGCGGTGCCGGACCCGGCGGCCGCGGGCCGTGACTCCGCGTCGGCTCCGCCGTCCGCCGCCGCGGCGGGCCACGCCGACGCCGAGCGGCCGACTCCGGCGCAGATGCCTCCGGTCAGGAAGGCGGATCCGCAGTGAGCACTCCCCAGCTGGTCGTGCACCACGACAAGGAACTGATGGCGCAGGCCGCCGCGGCCCGTCTCATCACGAAGATCGTGGACGCCCAGGCCTCCCGGGGCCAGGCGTCCGTGGTCCTCACGGGCGGCCGCAACGGCAACGGCCTGCTGGCCGCACTGGCCGCCGCGCCCGCCCGCGACGCCGTCGACTGGTCCCGGCTGGACCTGTGGTGGGGCGACGAGCGCTTCGTGCCCGAGGGCGACCCGGAGCGCAATGTCACGCAGGCCCGTGAGGCCCTGCTGGACTCCGTCCCGGTGGACCCGGAGCGCGTGCACGCCATGCCCGCGTCCGACGGTCCGTACGGCGCCGACGTGGAGGCGGCCGCGGCCGCCTACGCGGAGGAGCTGGCCCGCGCGGCCGGCCCCGAGAACCACGGCGACGTGCCCGCCTTCGACGTCCTGATGCTGGGCGTCGGCCCGGACACCCATGTGGCCTCGCTCTTCCCGGAGCTGCCGGCCGTGCGGGAGATCGAGCGCACGGTGGTGGGTGTGCGCGGCGCGCCCAAGCCCCCGCCGACCCGGATCACCCTCACCCTCCCGGCGATCCGGGCGGCCCGTGAGGTGTGGCTGCTCGCGGCCGGCGAGGACAAGGCGCAGGCCGCGGCGATCGCCCTGTCCGGCGCGGGCGAGATCCAGGCCCCCGCGGCGGGCGCCCGGGGCCGCTCGCGCACCCTGTGGCTGCTGGACACGGCGGCGGCGTCCCGCCTCCCGAGGTCGCTGTACCCTCCGGCGTCCGCCTGACACGGTCGCCGCTGCACAGAACCCGTACGGTCAACCGCCGTACGGGTTCTGCCCGTTGTGGGCCCGGTAGGACCCGTACGGGTTGCCCTGGGGATACGGCTGCCCCGGGTGCGGTGCGTACGGCTGCCCGTACGGGTTTCCCTGCGGCTGCCCGTACGGGTTTCCCTGCGGGGGGCCGTACGGGTTCCCCTGCGGGGGGCCGTACGGGTTCCCCTGCGGCGGGACCCGCGGCGGCGCCCCGGCGGGTGTCGGCGGCAGGGCGGCCGGGTGGACCGCCAGCCGGATGCCGTACCTCCGCTTGAGGCGGCGCATCTCCAGCAGCGCGAGCCCGGTGACCGTCACCGGTGCGCCCAGGATGAAGACGATGCCCATGGTGAGGCTGAGGCCGTGCAGGTCACCGGTGATCAGATCGGGGACGGCCATCAGCCAGGTCGTCACGGTGGCCAGCAGCGGCGGCAGACAGCGGTGCACGGCGGCGGAACCGAAGAAGTTCCCGGAGAGCCGGACGGCGCCGGCCATCGCGAAGAAGGCCATCCAGAGGCCCACGAGGGTGAGCAGCATCCTCGGCACCAGCCCGAACATCTCGCTCGACCGGAAGATCCCCACGGTCGTCATGACACAGCCGATGAAGAGCAGCAGCAGCTTGAGCGAGTCGAGGAGCGGCCTCTTCAGCTGCCGGACGGTGCCGGTGCGCCGCCAGACGAAGAGCATCACGCCGACCGTCACCGGGGTGAGGAAGAACAGCACGGCGGAGGCGATCGCCGTGTTCTCCAGCATCTCCTCGAAGGCGAAGCCGCCCTCGACGAAGGTGTAGACGCCGACGGCCGCCACCGCCCCGGCGACGACCCTGCCGCGCTTGAGCCGTTCCACCGTCGGATCGAGCGCCTGGGGTATCCACGCCGGATGGAACACCGCCCACGCCGCCTTGTGGGGCTTCAGGAAGGAGCGGCCGGACAGCGACCCGTCGGTCCAACTCCTGCGTGCACCGGTCACGTTGCTCTCCCCCGAGAGATCGGCACTCATGATCGCCGGGGAGTCTACGGGAAGCGGACGACCGCCCGCCGCCCGCTTCCCGATTCGCCCGTCCGGTGACCGCTACCGACCGCGCAGCTCCCGGTACCTGGCGACCAGGGCCTTGGTGGACGCGTCCAGGCCGGGGACCTCGGCGCCCTCGGTGAGGGCGGGTTCGACGCGCTTGGCGAGCACCTTGCCGAGCTCCACGCCCCACTGGTCGAAGGAGTCGATGTCCCACACCGCGCCCTGCACGAACACCTTGTGCTCGTAGAGCGCGACGAGCTGGCCGAGGACCGAAGGGGTCAGCTCACGGGCGAGGATCGTGGTCGTGGGGTGGTCGCCCCGGAACGTCTTGTGGGCCACCAGCTCCTCCGGCACGCCCTCGGCGCGCACCTCCTCGGGCGTCTTGCCGAAGGCCAGCGCCTGGGTCTGGGCGAAGAAGTTGGCCATCAGCAGGTCGTGCTGTGCCTTGAGTTCGTCGCTCAGCTCGGCGGCCGGCTCGGCGAAGCCGATGAAGTCGGCCGGGATGAGCTTGGTGCCCTGGTGGATGAGCTGGTAGTAGGCGTGCTGTCCGTTGGTGCCCGGCGTCCCCCAGACGACGGGGCCGGTCTGCCAGTCGACCTGCCGGCCGTCCCGGCCCGTGGACTTGCCGTTGGACTCCATGTCCAGTTGCTGGAGGTAGGCGGCGAACTTGGACAGATAGTGACTGTAGGGCAGCACGGCATGCGACTGCGCGTCGTGGAAGTTGCCGTACCAGACGCCCAACAGGCCCAGCAGCAGCGGCACGTTGGACTCGGCGGGCGCCGTCCTGAAGTGCTCGTCGACGAGGTGGAAACCGTCGAGCATCTCGCGGAACCGGTCCGGGCCGATGGCGATCATCAGCGACAGGCCGATCGCCGAGTCGAAGGAGTAGCGTCCGCCGACCCAGTCCCAGAACTCGAACATGTTGGCCGTGTCGATGCCGAAGTCCGCGACCTTCTCCGCGTTCGTCGACAGGGCGACGAAGTGCTTCGCGACGGCCCGGTCGTCGCCGCCCAGCCCCTTCAGCAGCCAGCTGCGGGCCGAGGTGGCGTTGGTGATCGTCTCGATGGTGGTGAAGGTCTTAGACGCGATGATGAACAGCGTCTGTGCCGGGTCCAGGTCGCGGATGGCCTCGTGCAGGTCGGCGCCGTCCACGTTGGACACGAAACGGACCGTGAGATCGCGGTCGGTGTAGCCGCGCAGCACCTCGTAGGCCATCGCCGGGCCCAGGTCGGAGCCTCCGATGCCGATGTTCACCACGTTGCGGATACGCCGGCCGGTGTGGCCGGTCCAGGCGCCGGAGCGGACGCGGTCGGCGAAGCCGGCCATCTTGTCGAGGACGGCGTGCACCGCCGGGACGACGTTCTCCCCGTCGACCTCGATCACCGCGTCGCGCGGGGCGCGCAGGGCGGTGTGCAGGACGGCACGGTCCTCGGTGGTGTTGATCTTCTCGCCGCGGAACATGGCGTCCCTCAGGCCGAAGACGTCGGTGGCCACGGCCAGTTCACGCAGGTGCCGCAGTGTCTCGTCGGTGACGAGGTGCTTGGAGTAGTCGATGTGCAGGTCACCGACCCGGAGCGTGTATCCCGCGCCTCGCTCGGGGTCGGCGGCGAACAGCTCCCGCAGCCGCACCTCGCCGAGTTCCTCGCGGTGTTTGGCCAGAGCGGTCCACTCGGGCGTCTGGTTGAGCCTCGTACGGCCGTCTGCGTTCATGTCGGACTTCAGCCCTCTTTCCTCATCTGTCCGTGCTGCGCACGCCTTGCCCCGCCGGTTCCAACCTAGTTGATCAGCGCGTCGGGTGAGCGGACGGGCCACGGTCGTACGGGACAACAACAGGTACGTCCGCCCGGCCCGCGGGTATCAACGCGGCGACGGCGAGTGCGCGGCGCGAGTGGGCCGCGTCGCCGTGTCGGCGCACACGAACGGGCCGACCGGCAATGCGCCGGCCGGCCGGACAAGCGGTCATCAGGCAGGCGTGGGCCCCGCCGAGGGCCTCGAGGTCCACCAGGGCGCGCCGCACGGGCGCGCGAGGGGCAGCACTGCCAGACGGCCCGCGGGCGGACATGCGCGCGTGAAACACGTCCGGCCAGGCACCCTCAGGTACCCGGCCGGTCTCGGTTCGTCAGATCTCGCCCCGCAGTTTGGCGAGCGCCTCGGCGAGGATCGCCTCGCCGTCCGCGTCGCTGCGCCGCTCCCGCACATAGGCGAGGTGCGTCTTGTAGGGCTCGGTTCGGGGCGGGGCCGGGGGGTTGTCCCGGTCCTGCCCGGCGGGAAAGCCGCAGCGCGGACAGTCCCAGGTCTCGGGAACCTGCGCGTCGCTGGCGAAGCTGGGCACCGTTTCGTGTCCGTTGGAGCACCAGAAGGAGATGCGCAGACGCGGCGCGGACTCGCCCCGCTCGGCCTCGCCCATCGGCCCCGCCCCGACCCGGCTTCCTCGGATCGCGTTGCCACTTGCCACGGTCGTAACTCCCTGCGTGATGGTGCCGCAAAGCGAGTCGGCGTTTCGCTTCGCTGCGAGCGCCTCAGTCTACGTAAGGCCCAACGCGCGTCCAGTGATTGGAGTTACAGCTTCCACACATAGACGCAAGCCCCATGATAGGCCGCGCTCAGCTGCGCGTACCGAACATGGGGCCTTACGTACCGGAATGTGCGTGACTGTGCGAAGCTGATCAGCTGTTCGTCTTCATGACGATGCCGAGAACGATGATGCAGGCGAACCACAGCAGCCCGATCACGACGGTGATGCGGTCGAGGTTGCGCTCGGCGACCGAGGAGCCGCCGACGGAGGACTGCATGCCGCCACCGAACATGTCGGAGAGGCCGCCGCCCTTCCCCTTGTGCATCAGCACCAGCAGCATCAGCAGCAGGCTGAAGACGATCAGGGCGATCGAGAACCCCAAAACCACGGCTGGACCAACTTCCTCGGATTCGGATAACGACTCGGACGAACGACGGGGGCATAGCGAGAACCGCTATGCCCCCGCAAGGGTACGACGGATCGCCGCTACCGCATACACACAGCTCGGATCACTGGTCGCGGAAGCGCACGATCTTGACGAACTCGTCGGTGTCCAGCGAGGCACCGCCGACCAGCGCGCCGTCGATGTCGGCCTGCGCCATGATCTCGGCGACGTTGCCGGACTTCACGGAGCCGCCGTACTGGATGCGGACCTTGTCGGCCAGCTCCTGGGTGTAGAGCTCGGCGATCCTGCCGCGGATGGCGGCGCAGACCTCCTGCGCGTCCTCGGCGCCGCAGACCTTGCCGGTGCCGATGGCCCAGACGGGCTCGTAGGCGATCACAATGGTCTCGGCCTGCTCGGCCGGGAGGTCCTTCAGACCGCCCTCGACCTGGGCGAGGGTGTGGGAGACGTGGTTGCCCGCCTCGCGGACGTCCAGCTCCTCACCGACGCACAGGATCGGGGTCAGGCCGTGCTTGTAGGCGGCCTTGACCTTGGCGTTCACGAGCTCGTCGGTCTCGTTGTGGTACTGGCGGCGCTCGGAGTGGCCGATCGCCACGAACGTGCACTTCAGCTTGGCGAGCATCGGGCCGGAGATCTCGCCGGTGTAGGCACCGGAGTCCTGGGCCGAGATGTCCTGGGCGCCGTACTTGATCTTCAGCTTGTCGCCGTCGACCAGGGTCTGCACGGAGCGCAGGTCGGTGAAGGGCGGCAGGACGGCGACCTCGACGGCCTCGTGGTCCTTGTCGGCCAGGGCGAAGGCGAGCTTCTGGACGTGGGCGATGGCCTCGAGGTGGTTGAGGTTCATCTTCCAGTTGCCCGCCATCAGCGGCGTGCGAGTGGTCATGCGGGTCAGCCCTCCAGTGCGGCGAGGCCGGGGAGCGTCTTGCCCTCGAGGTATTCGAGGGAGGCGCCACCGCCGGTCGAGATGTGGCCGAATGCGTTCTCGTCGAAGCCCAGGAGGCGGACGGCCGCGGCGGAGTCGCCGCCGCCGACGACCGTGAAGGCCGGGGAGTCGATGAGGGCCTGGGCGACCGCCTTGGTGCCCTCGGCGTAGTCGGGGTGCTCGAAGACGCCCATGGGGCCGTTCCAGAAGACGGTGCCGGCGTCGGCGAGCTTCGAGGCGTACAGGACACCGGTCTCGGGACCGATGTCGAGGCCCATCAGGTCGGCGGGGATGGCGTCCGCGGCGACGGTGACGGGGTCGGACGGGGCCTTGGTGCTCAGGTCCGGGAACCGGGCCGCGGCCACGACGTCGACGGGCACGACCAGCTCGACGCCGTTCTTCTCGGCGCGCTCGACGTACTCGTTGACGACGGGCAGCTGATCGTCCTGGACGAGGGAGGCACCGATCTCGTACCCCTTGGCCTTGAGGAAGGTGAAGGCCATGCCGCCGCCGATGAGGATGCGGTCGGCCTTGCCGAGCAGCTGGTCGATGACGGCGAGCTTGTCGGAGACCTTGGAGCCGCCGAGGGCGACGACGTAGGGCCGCTTGACGTCCTCGGTGAGCTGCTTCAGGACCCCGACCTCGGTGGCGATCAGGAAGCCGGCCGCGTGCGGCAGCCGGGCCGGGAGGTCGTAGACGGAGGCGTGCCCCCGGTGCACCGCCCCGAACCCGTCGCCGACGTAGAGGTCGGCGAGTTCGGCGAGCCGGTCGGCGAAGGCGCCGCGCTCGGCGTCGTCCTTGCTGGTCTCGCCCGCGTTGAAGCGCAGGTTCTCGATGACGGCGACCTGGCCGTCGGCGAGGCCCGTGACCGTGGACCGCGCGGACTCGCCGATCGTGTCGGTCGCGAACGCCACGGCGGAGCCGAGGAGTTCGCCCAGCCGGGCGGCGGCGGGGGCGAGGGAGAAGGCCGGGTCCGGCGCGCCCTTGGGCCGGCCCAGGTGCGAGGCGACGACCACCTTGGCGCCCGCGTCCGCGAGGGCCTTGACGGTGGGCAGGACGGCGCGGATGCGGCCGTCGTCGGTGATGGTCGCGCCGTCGAGCGGCACGTTGAGGTCGGCGCGGACGAAGACCCGCTTGCCTGCGACGCCTTCGGCGAGAAGTTCGTCGATCGTCTTCATTACGGGGGCTCCTGAGGAGGGCTCGTGGTACTCGTGATCACTCGTGGTCGCCGGGGACCGTGCGGAAGGCTGATCCGTACGTGCGTCAGGGCTCGGGCGGCGCGTCCCTGCGCCGCCCGAGCCCTGCGCTCACATCGAGGTGCCTGATCCGACGATCAGAGCTGGTTGCCGACGAAGACCGTCAGGTCGACGAGGCGGTTGGAGTAGCCCCACTCGTTGTCGTACCAGCCGAGGATCTTCACCGAGTTGCCCTCCTGGACCATGGTCAGGGAGGAGTCGAAGGTGCAGGAGGCCGGGTCGCTGACGATGTCCGAGGAGACGATCGGGTCCTCGGTGTAGGCCAGGTAGCCCTTCAGGTCGCCGTCCTCGGAGGCCTTCTTGAACGCGGCGTTGACCTCGTCCTTGGTGACCTCTCGCTGGAGCGTCACGACCAGGTCGGTGGCCGAGCCGGTCGGGACCGGGACGCGCATGGCGATGCCGTCCAGCTTGCCCTTGAGCTGCGGCAGGACCAGGGCGGTGGCCTTGGCGGCGCCCGTCGTGGTCGGGATGATGTTCTCGGCGGCGGCGCGGGCGCGACGCAGGTCCGAGTGCGGGAAGTCCAGGATGCGCTGGTCGTTGGTGTACGCGTGGACCGTCGTCATCAGACCCTTGACGATGCCGAAGTTCTCGTCGAGGACCTTGGCCATCGGCGCCACACAGTTGGTGGTGCAGGAGGCGTTGGAGATGACGTGGTGGTTGGCCGCGTCGTACTTGTCCTGGTTGACGCCCATCACGATGGTGATGTCCTCGTCCTTGGCCGGAGCCGAGATGAGGACCTTCTTGGCGCCGCCGGCGATGTGCTTCTCGGCGTCGGCCTTCTTGGTGAAGATGCCGGTCGACTCGATCACGATGTCGACGCCCAGGTCGCCCCACGGGATGTCCGCCGGGTTGCGCTCGGACAGCACCTTGATGGTGTGACCGTCGACGGTGATCGTGTCGGCGGTGTGCGACACCTCGGCCTTGAGGCGGCCCAGGATGGTGTCGTACTTGAGCAGATGTGCGGTGGTCGCGGTGTCACCCAGGTCGTTGACAGCCACGATCTCGATGTCAGCACCCTGCTCCAGCAGCGCGCGGAAGTAGTTACGACCGATGCGGCCAAAGCCGTTGATGCCTACGCGGATCGTCACGAACCGATCTCCTCGTTGATACACCGGCTATGCGGTGCCGGCGAGCTGTATTTGGGATGTCCCCGACCACCCACGACCCTACCTCTCCGAGGCCGCCGGAGTGACATCGACTTCGCCCATACACGGCAGGGCGGTCCGTACCCGCCAGTAGGGGTACGGACCGCCCGGACCGGAAGACCCGATCGCTCGATGTGATCACGAACTGTCACACGGAGTTGACAGCCGTTCTTCAGCTCTCAAGTGAGTCGAGCGCCTTCCCGATGAGCGCGACACGGTCGGCCGCCGCGGTGACATGCTCCAGGCCGAAGCCCAGCAGCACGGTGTCGTCGGTGGTGACCGCTCCGTACGTCCGGAACAGGGCGCCGGTGCGCGTCCAGTCCTTCAGGACGGCCGGGCTGCCCGCGGGCGGACCCTCGACCCGCCAGGCGCCGAGCGAGGTCTCGAACCCCTCCGTCCCGGTGGCGGTGCCGCCGACGACCAGCGAGGTGTCGTCCGCGAGGACGCCGTGTCCGCCGCTGCCGGGGTCGGTGACGTAGGCGACCGAGACCTCGACCTGCTTGCCCGCGTAACCGCTCAGGTCGAAGTTCACCTGCTGCCAGCCGCTGGAGGCGCCGGTGAGGGCGTTCCAGGAGCCGGTGCTGCCGGTCGCGGTGCAGTCGCCCGCACCGAGGGTGAGGTAGTGCCGCAGCCACGGGTGCTCGCCGATGTAGAAGCCGCCGCCGCACTCCGCGGGGACGGCGGTGCTGGTGGCGCCGCCCGTCTCGGGGAGCGTCGTCCAGTCGTCGGCGCCGACCGTGTGGATCTCGACGATCGCGTTGTCGTAGCCGGGCTCGGTGTCCCACAGCAGCTGGGTGCGCAGGGCCGGCTTGCTCGCCGCGCCGACACCGGTGAGGTCGATGGTGCGGGTGAGGCGCTTGTAGGCGTCGTCGGTGTGCACGGCGGCGGCCATGTACGAGCCGGTGAACGGCCCGTACGGGTTGACCGTCCCGGCGAACTGACCGGCTCCCGCGCTGGCGAACTGCGGGTACGCGGCGGCCGGCAGCTCGTCCGAGGTGACGCCGTAGGTGCCCGCCCTGTCGAGCGGGTTGCCGGCCGCCGGGCCGAGGGCCCCGCCGGCCCCGCCGAGCTTGCCGGAGCCGGTGAAGCCGGTGGCGCCGGGGGTCGACGTGCGGGAGTAGGCGCCCAGGTAGTACTGGCTGAAGTCGTTCGACGGGGTGCCGTCACCGAGGTCGACGTTCCCGCCGGCCAGTTCGCCCGCCTCGACCAGCTTGCCGCCCTCGTTGAGGAAGGCACGCAGTTCGAGCTGGGTCGGATTGCCGGGAACACTCGCTCCCGTGTAGTGGACGACCGTGTCGAAGTGGCTCAGCACGCCGAGCGCGTCGGGCGCGCCCTGGGTGGCGACGTCCCAGACGATCGCCTTGCGGCCGTTGGCCTTCAGCGCGTCGACGTAGGTCTGCGCCTGTGTGGCGGCCGTGCCTTCCTCGGCCACGACGAGGGTGTCGGCCTTGGGCCGCGCGGCGACCGTGTAGGTGAAGTGCGCGCTGGAGACCTTCTTGCCGTTCCTGGCCTCGCCCGTGAACCAGACCTCGACCTTGTCGCCGGGTGCGCCGTCGCGCACCTTGGCCCGGTACTCGTCGTAGTAGAGGTTGTCGTCACCGCCGAAGGTCTCGCCGCCCTTCCATGCCTTGAGCGCCCGGTCCCGGGTACGGCCGCCGTTGACCCGGTACTTGAGCTCCTTGTCGCGGATCGCCTTGCGTACGACGACGGAGATCTCCTGGTCGGCGCCGAGCGCGTACGAGGTGGTGAACGGCGCCGGGGTGAAGTCGGCGGCGGACAGACCGACCGAGGACTTCGGCTGGTCGGGGTGGGCCGCGGACTCCGCGACGGAGAGCGCGAAGGGCACGTTCTTGGCGAACTCCTCCTGGATCAGCTTCTCGTCGTCCGGGAAGTTGAAGACCGACTGGCAGTCGGCTGCGTTCCACTGGTCGTTCGGGTCGATGCCGGACGCGGTCTGGCAGGTCGACATCTCGGGGGTGAACATCGCCGTGCCGTTGACGTTCGCCGTGTGTCCGTCGGCCTCGCCGTTGGTCGTGTACAACTCCGAGGAGACCTGTGGGTGGTAGCCCGGCACAGCGGAGTTGTCGGGGGTGCCGGCGAGCGCCTTGTAGACGACGTCGTCCGGGGTGTCGGTCGCGACCTGCCAGCCGACGCCGTAGAGCAGCAGTTCGGCGGCGGAGTGGTAGTTGATGCCGTACGTGAACCCGATCCGCTTCTCGAAGGCGTCGAGCGCCTTGGTCTCGGGTTCGGAGCCGGGGCTCGCGCCGCGGTAGGTCTGGCTGGTGGGGTTCGGGGACGAACCCTCGTCGTCGTAGCCCCACTTGTAGGGGAAGTTGCGGTTGAGGTCGACGCCGTCGCCGGTGGAGATCGCGCCGTCGCCGTTGACGTCCCGCAGGTTCTTGCGCCAGAGGCGGTTGTCGGTGTTCTCGAAGGTGTAGTCGTAGCCGTCGGGGTTGGCCGACAGGACGAACCAGAGCTCGCTGGAGTCGACGATCTTCTTGACGCGCCGGTCGGTCTTGTAGGCGTCCAGGTAGTAGTGCATCAGCCGCCGGGTCATCTCCGGCGTGATCCACTCCCGCGCGTGCTGGTTGGACATGTAGAGGACCGAGGGCTTGGAGCCGTCCCCGGACTTCTTCGCGTTCCTGGTCAGTTTGAGCGCGAGGATGTCCTGGCCTTCGACCGTCTTGCCGATGGAGACGACCTTGGTGAGGCCCGGGTTCTCCCGGGCGGTGCGCAGGATCTCCTCCTGGAGCCCGCCGCTGCCGCTGTACGGTCGGAACACACCGTCGGCGGCGGCCTCGACACGGTTCTCCGCCTTGGCCGAAAGTGTGTGCTCGGTGAGGGGGACGCCCTGCTTCTCGAGCTTCTTCGCCTGCTTGTCGGTGAGGTAGACCTCGACCGTCGCGGTGCCCTTCGCGGGCGCCTGCTCGCTGAGTTCGTGACCGTCCTGGCCGGCCGCCAGCAGCAGGGGTACCTGCTGCTTGGTGACCTCGGCGCGGAAGACCTTGACCTCGTCCGCGTCGGTTTTCGGTGTGGCGCCGGGCTGTGCCTGGGCGATGGGTGCGAGTGCCGCTCCGCCGAGCAGCAGCGCGCCGACAGCGAGGATCGATCTCGCTCTTCGTCTCATGAACCCCCCTAGCCTGAGTTCGCCCCAGCAGCGAACTCTGCCAGGCTCATGACAGTTGATGATCCAGTCAAGAGCGCCTCAAAGCCACGCAAACGCCGGTGGTGTCACCCGAACGGGTGGCACCACCGGCGTTGTGAAGAGCCGTCAGGAGAGCCGGCGTCAGCCGACCAGATTGTCGGCCAGCTCGTCGCTGAGGTTGGCGTCCGTGCCCGCGATGCCGAGGTCGGACGCCCGCTTGTCGGCCATCGCCAGCAGCCGGCGGATCCGTCCGGCGACCGCGTCCTTCGTCAGCGGCGGGTCGGCGAGCGCGCCCAGCTCCTCCAGGGATGCCTGCTTGTGGTCCATACGGAGCCGGCCGGCCGCCGCGAGGTGCTCGGGCACCTCGTCACCGAGGATCTCCAGGGCGCGCTGGACGCGGGCCCCGGCGGCGACCGCCGCACGCGCCGAGCGGCGCAGATTGGCGTCGTCGAAGTTCGCGAGACGGTTCGCCGTGGCCCGCACCTCGCGCCGCATCCGGCGCTCCTCCCAGGCCAGCACCGACTCGTGCGCGCCCAGCCGGGTGAGCAGCGCACCGATCGCGTCGCCGTCCCGGACCACGACCCGGTCGACTCCGCGCACCTCACGGGCCTTCGCGGCGATGGACAGCCGGCGGGCGGCGCCGACCAGCGCGAGCGCGGCCTCCGGGCCCGGGCAGGTCACCTCCAGGGAGGACGAGCGGCCGGGCTCGGTGAGCGAGCCGTGCGCCAGGAAGGCCCCGCGCCAGGCCGCCTCCGCGTCGCAGGTCGCGCCGGAGACCACCTGCGGGGGCAGCCCCCGGATCGGGCGGCCACGGCCGTCGACGAGCCCCGTCTGCCGGGCCAGCTGGTCACCGCCCGCGACCACCCGCACCACATAGCGCGAGCCGCGGCGCAGACCGCCCGGGGCCATCACGATCAGCTCCGAGCTGTGGCCGAAGATCTCCAGGATGTCCCGCTTGAGCCGACGGGCCGCCATCGCGGTGTCCAGCTCCGCCTCGATCACGATCCGCCCGCTCACCAGGTGGAGGCCGCCGGCGAACCGCAGAACGGCGGAGACCTCCGCCTTCCTACAGCAGGTCCGGGTGACGGGGAGCCGGGAGATCTCGTCCTTCACCGCTGCCGTCATCGCCATGGGCCGATCCTTCCATGCATCCGAAAAATACGGTCGTACGCGGCAGCCAACAGCTCCGGGTCATGCCTCGGGGTTCCGTCGGGCCGGGCCACCGGCGCCAGCTCGACCGCGGCCCCGAACCTTTTGGCGGCGTCGGTCAGCGAGTCGCGGTCGAGCACGGCGGCCACGTCGGCCAGCACCACGTCCAGGGCGAGTTTAGGGGCGTGTCGTCCCAAAACCTCCAAATGACGCTGCGGGGAGAAGCCGTCGGTTTCTCCGGGCTGCGGGGCGAGGTTCAGGGAGAGCACCCGGCGCGCCTTCGTCTCCATGAGGGCGTCCAGCAGATCGGGCACCAGCAGGTGCGGCATGACCGAGGAGAACCAGGAGCCGGGCCCGAGCACCACCCAGTCGGCGTCCAGGACGGCTTCGACCGCCTCCGGGACGGCCGGCGGGTCGTGCGGCACCAGGTGCACCGACTGCACCTCGCCGGGCGTCAGCGCCACGGTCGCCTGTCCCCGGACCGTGTCGACGTCGTCCGGCCGCTCCGGATCGTGGCCCTTGACCAGCGCCTGGAGCTCCAGCGGTACGGCGGACATGGGCAGCACGCGCCCCTGCGCGCCCAGCAGCTTTCCGACGAGGTCCAGCGCCTGGACGTGGTCGCCGAGCTGCTCCCACAGGGCGACGATCAGCAGATTGCCCACCGCGTGGCCGTTGATCTCGCCCTGTGACTGGAAGCGGTGCTGGATGACCCGGGCCCAGGTCTGGCCCCAGTCGTCGTCACCGCACAGCGCGGCCAGCGCCTTGCGCAGGTCACCGGGCGGCAGCACGCCCAGCTCCTCACGCAGCCGTCCGCTGGAACCACCGTCGTCGGCCACCGTGACGACGCCGGTGAGGTCGCCGGTGATCCGGCGCAGCGCGGTGAGCGAGGCGGACAGTCCCATGCCGCCGCCGAGGGCGACGACCTTGGGCTGGGTGCCGCGGCGGCGCGGTTTGCCGCCGCGTGCCTCGACCGGCCGGACCACGCGCCCGTCGGAGGCGTTCCTGCGCAGGCGGCCCAGCCGTGGAGAGCGTCCTGTCATTCCCGTCCCATGTCCCGGTGCACGACCACCGTCTCCACGCCCTCGGCCGCGAGACGCGCGGCGAGCTTCTCCGACATGGCCACCGAGCGGTGCTTGCCGCCCGTACAGCCGACCGCGATGGTCACATAGCGCTTGCCCTCCCGGCGGTAGCCCGCGGCGACCAGCTGGAGGAGCTCGGCGTACCGGTCGAGGAACTCCTTGGCACCGGGCTGGTTGAGGACGTACGCCGAGACCTCCTCGTTGAGGCCGGTGTAGGGGCGCAGCTCCGGGACCCAGTGCGGGTTGGGCAGGAAGCGCATGTCCACGACCAGGTCGGCGTCGACCGGCAGGCCGTACTTGAAGCCGAACGACATCACGGTGGCCCGCAGCTCGGGCTCCTCGTCGCCGGCGAACTGGGCGTCCATCTTGGCGCGCAGTTCGTGCACGTTGAGGCTGGAGGTGTCGATCACCAGGTCGGCGTCGCCGCGCAGCTCACGCAGCAGCTCGCGCTCGGCGTCGATGCCGTCGACGATGCGGCCGTCGCCCTGGAGGGGGTGCGGACGGCGCACCGACTCGAAGCGGCGCACCAGGGCGTCGTCGGAGGACTCCAGGAAGACGATCCGCCGGGTGACACCCTTCGACTCGAGGTCGGCGAGGGACTCGCGGAGGTTGTCGAAGAAACGCCGGCCGCGGACGTCCACGACGACCGCGATCCGCGCCACGTTGCCCTGGGAGCGGGCGCCCAGCTCCACCATGGTGGGGATCAGGGCGGGCGGGAGGTTGTCGACGACGAACCAGCCGAGGTCCTCCAGACACTTGGCTGCCGTCGAGCGACCGGCCCCGGACATGCCGGAGATGATCACCAGCTCGGGGATGGCCGCGTCGGGGATCCCGGGCGGCGTGACGTCCGTACTCACCTGTGCTCCGTCTTCCTGGCGTACTTCTTGCTGAGGGCTGTCGGGGACCGCGGGGTGCGGGGTGGAATCCTCGCCTGGTTCCCTGGGTCCCTGCTGGGTCGCGGCTGTGGGCACAGTAGTGGGCGCCTGTTCCTGTTCCGCTGTGGGGTGTGCGTCGTGCTCGTGCTCGTGCTCGGTCATGTCTCCTGCCCCCGTCGTTCTTCCGGGGCGCCCGTCGTCACGGGGTCCCCGGGGGAACCCGCCGTCGTATCGGGTTCCTCATCATCAATGATCTCTCCGGTCGCCGTGTTCACGGCGGGGGCGGGCGATGCCGCCCTGGCGAGGGCCACGGCGATGGTCTCGGCCGTCTTGCGGCCTATGCCCGGAACCTCGCAGATCTGTTCGATCGTCGCGGCCCGGAGCCTCTTCACCGAGCCGAAGTGCTTGATCAGTGCCTGCTTGCGCGTCTCGCCGAGGCCGGGCACCTCGTCCAGGGGGCCGGCGCGGAAGCGCTTGGCCCGCTTGGTGCGCTGGTAGGTGATGGCGAAGCGGTGGGCCTCGTCGCGCACGCGCTGGAGCAGATAGAGACCCTCGCTGCTGCGGGGCAGGACGACCGGGTCGTCGTCGTCCGGCACCCAGACCTCTTCCAGGCGCTTGGCGAGACCGCAGACGGCGATGTCGTCGATGCCCAGTTCGTCCAGCGCCCGCTTGGCCGCCGCGACCTGCGGCTGTCCGCCGTCGACGACGACGAGCTGCGGCGGGTACGCGAAGCGCTTGGGGCGGCCGTCATCGTCCTTGAGGCTGCTGGTGAGGGGCGCTTCGCCGGCGTCGGTCAGGGGTGCGTCGGTGCGGGGCGTCCCGATGGTGTCGGCGAGCGCGTTCTCACCGTCGGTCCACTCCCCCGTCCGCTCCTTCTCGGCGAGGTAGCGCCTGAAGCGGCGGGTGATCACCTCGTGCATGGAGCGGACGTCGTCCTGGCCCTCGAAGCTTTTGATCTGGAAGCGGCGGTACTCGCTCTTGCGCTGCAGGCCGTCCTCGAAGACGACCATGGAGGCCACCACGTCGTCGCCCTGGAGGTGCGAGATGTCGTAGCACTCGATGCGGAGCGGCGCGCTGTCCAGGTCGAGGGCCTCGGCGATCTCCTCCAGGGCGCGCGAGCGCGTGGTCAGGTCGGAGGCGCGCCTGGTCTTGTGCAGGACGAGTGCCTGCTGCGCGTTGCGCTCGACGGTCTCCATCAGGGCCTTCTTGTCGCCCCGCTGCGGGACGCGCAGCGAGACGTTGGACCCGCGGCGCTCGGTGAGCCACTCCTGGACGGGTTCGACGGGCTCGGGCAGCGCCGGGACCAGGACCTCCTTGGGCACGGAGTCGCCACGCTCCTCGCCGTACAGCTGCTGGAGGGCGTGCTCGACGAGGGCGCCGGTCGTGACGTCCTCGACCTTGTCGGTCACCCAGCCGCGCTGGCCGCGGACGCGTCCGCCGCGTACGTGGAAGATCTGGACGGCCGCCTCCAGCTCGTCCTCGGCGACCGCGATCAGGTCGGCGTCGGTCGCGTCCGCGAGCACGACCGCGTTCTTCTCCATGGCCTTCCTCAGGGCCTCGATGTCGTCGCGCAGGCGGGCGGCCCGCTCGTACTCCATCTCCTCGGCCGCCTCCGTCATCTGCTTCTCCAGCCGGCGGAGGTAGGTGCCGGTGCGGCCGGCCATGAAGTCGCAGAACTCCTCGGAGAGTTCGCCGTGCTCCTCGGCGGAGACCCGGCCGACGCACGGCGCGGAGCACTTGCCGATGTAGCCGAGCAGACAGGGCCGGCCGGTGCGGGCGGCGTTCTTGAAGACGCCCGCGGAGCAGGTGCGCACGGGGAAGACCCGCAGGAGCAGGTCGACGGTGTCCCGGATCGCCCACGCGTGCGCGTACGGCCCGAAATACCTGACGCCCTTCTTCTTGTGGCCGCGCATCACCTGGACGCGCGGGAACTCCTCGTTCATCGTCACCGCGAGGTACGGATAGCTCTTGTCGTCGCGGTACTTGACGTTGAACCGGGGGTCGTACTCCTTGATCCAGGAGTACTCCAGCTGGAGCGCCTCGACCTCCGTGGACACCACCGTCCACTCCACCGACGCGGCCGTGGTGACCATCGTGCGGGTGCGCGGGTGAAGGCCGGACAGGTCCTGGAAGTAGTTCGCCAGGCGCTGACGCAGGCTCTTCGCCTTTCCGACGTAGATCACCCGGCGGTGCTCGTCGCGGAATCGGTACACCCCGGGGGAGTCCGGGATCTGTCCCGGCTTGGGGCGGTAACTGGAGGGGTCGGCCATGTCTCACACCCTACTGGCGCGGGGTGACACTCCGGCGGGCTGTGGACGACGGCCCGGTGTCCGACGGGCCTGTGGACAAGCGGGGCGCCGAGGGCGGGACCCGGGGGCGTCGACTCGGCCACGCGCATGTGCCACTCGGGCATCAGGTGTTGTCGGGACTTGGTCAACACGCTTCAATGCGGGGGGACTCGGGCCCTGAAGGCCGCCCTACGGATGTGAAGGAGCTCCGGCGACGCCGGAAAAGGCCCCGACCACCCGCACGAACGGTCCGACCAGCCGTCGTGAGCATTCACAGAGAGGCCCCTGCATGCCGCACGCCACACAGCACGCGGACGCCGTCGACGCCGCCTCCGCGGAACTGGACACGGCCCTGCGAGGCGGTCCTTTCCATGTGGCGTTGCGTGCCGCGATCGCCGCCCGTGGCCTGCCCCTGCAACGCGTCCAGCACCATCTGTCGCGGTACGGGGTGAAGGTGGGCGTGACCAGTCTGAGCTACTGGCAGCAGGGCGCCCGGCGGCCGCAGCGCCCCGAGTCGCTGCGCGCCGTGCGTGCGCTGGAGGAGATCCTGCACCTGCCGGACGAGTCCCTGATCCGGCTGCTCGCCGAGCCCGACGGCGGGGACGGCGGCGCGGCGGCCGGACAGTCGGCGGGCCGCTCCTACCGCTCGCTGCTGGAGGCCTCAGGCATTCTCGAACAGTTGCTCGGTGAACTGGAGTGCCCCGTCGACGGGGGGCTGCACATCCTGGGCCACCATGAGCGCGTCCGCATCGGGTCGCGCCGTGAGCTGCTGGGACGCGAGTCGCAGCACATCGTGCGCGCGCACCGCGACGGCGTCGACCGCTTCGTGGCCGTCCATCACGGCGACCCCGGCTGCTCACCGGAACGGATGAGGGTGCACGCCCTGGAGAACTGCCGGGCCGGCCGGGTCCGCAGCCACCACGACACCGGCGTCCTCGTGGCGGAGCTCCACTTCGACACCCGGCTGAGGGCCGGCGACACCTTCCTCTTCCGCTACGCCGTCGAGGACGGCACCGCCGACGTCTGCCGTGAGTACGTCCGCGGCTTCGGCGCGGCGGGCGGCCAGTACGCCCTCCAGATCCGCTTCGCCGAGAACGCCGTGCCCGTGCGCTGCCACCGGTTCACCCAGCACTCGGCGGCGGCCCCGCGCGGCGGCCGCCAGGAGCTGCCGCTCAGCGGCCGGCACCGTTCGGTGCACCTCGTCGAGCCGCGGGTGCGGTCGGGCATGGTCGGCATCGGCTGGGACTGGGAGTGAACGGCGCAGGCTTTTACGCGCGGCTCCGCAATGGGGTAACTTCCCGGCCTGCGGCTCACCTGCTCCTGCGTCCGTCGCACCCGGTGCGGCTGCCCCGCGGGCACGGTCCGAGCGGCCGCAGACAGCCAGAGAGAGGAACCGCCCCGTGATCGTCGTCGCCGGTGAGGCCCTGATCGACCTGGTACCGCAGGGCACGGGCGCCCTCGCGGGTCTCCGGCCGGTGCTCGGCGGCGGCCCCTACAACACGGCCGTCGCCCTCGGCCGCCTCGGCTCCCCCACGGCCTTCTGTTCCCGCATCTCGCGGGACGCCTTCGGCGAGGCGCTGCTCGCCGGGCTGCGGGACTCGGGCGTGGACGTGTCCGCAGTGCAGCGCGGCACGGAGCCGACCACGCTCGCGGTCGCCACCCTCGACCAGAACGGTTCGGCCGCCTACTCCTTCTACGTAGACGGCACGGCCGACCGCCTCTTCACGGCCCCGGCCGCCCTGCCCGCGGGCACGCGCGCGGTGTCCTTCGGCACCTGCTCCCTGATCCTGGAACCGGGTGCGAGCGCGTACGAGGAGCTGATGCGGACGGCAGCGGCGCAGGGACTGTTCACCGCGCTCGACCCGAACATCCGGGCCGGACTGATCCCCGACGCCGCCGCCTACCGGGCCCGATTCAAGAGCTGGCTGCCCTCGGTGTCGCTGCTCAAGCTCTCCGAGGAGGACGCCGCGTGGCTGGGCGGCACCCCGCGCGAGTGGCTGTCCGCCGGTCCCTCCGCCGTCGTGATCACGCAGGGCGGCGACGGGCTGACCGCATTCACGCAGGGCGGGGCCGTGTACGCGGTGCCGGGCGAGCGGGTGGACGTCGTGGACACCATCGGCGCCGGGGACACCGTGAACGCGGCTCTGCTGCACGGCCTTTCGGTGCGGGACGCCCTGTCTCCGGCAGGCCTCGCGGGCCTGGGCGCCGACGGCTGGGAGCGGTTGCTGCGGTTCGCCGCCCGCGCGGCGGCGATCACCTGCTCCCGGGCCGGTGCGGAGCCGCCGTACGCCTCCGAGCTGGGCGGCTCCCCGGACCCGTCCTAGCGGCTGCCGAACAGCACCGGTGCAGGCAGTGCAGGCAGTGCAGGCAGTGCAGGCAGTGCAGGCAGTGCAGGCAGTGCAGGCAGTGCAGGCAGTGCAGGCAGTGGAACGACGGACGGCGCCTCGCGGGGAGTTCCCGCGGGGCGCCGTCCTTTTCACCTTCACCGGCTCGCCAGGCCTCGCGGCCCGGGTCATGAGCGGACCGCGCGGCCCGTGTCCGGTCAGGCCTTGCGGGCCCGCGTGGTCTTCTTCGCGGGGGTCGCCTTCGTGGTCGACCCTGCGGCCTTCTTGGCCGCCGTGTTGTTCGCGGCGGTCGTCCGGGACGTGGCCGTCTTGGCGGTCGTCGTCTTGGCGGTCGCGGTCTTGCGCGCGGTCGTCTTCGCCGCGACCGTCTTCTTCGCCGCCGTCTTGCGCGGGGCCTTCACCGGAGCCGCGTCGCTGATCCGGTCGGCGCCCAGCACCTCCCGCAGGAACTTGCCGGTGTGGCTGGTCGACACTCCGGCGACCTCCTCCGGCGTGCCCTCGGCGATGACGAGGCCACCGCCGGCGCCGCCCTCGGGACCCATGTCGACGACCCAGTCGGCGGTCTTGATCACGTCGAGGTTGTGCTCGATGACGATGACCGTGTTGCCCTTGTCGACCAGGCCCGCGAGCACCTTCAGAAGCTTGCTGATGTCCTCGAAGTGCAGGCCCGTCGTCGGCTCGTCCAGGACGTAGACCGTGCGGCCGGTGGAGCGGCGCTGGAGCTCGCTGGCGAGCTTCACGCGCTGGGCCTCACCGCCGGACAGGGTGGTCGCGGACTGGCCGAGCCGGACGTAGCCGAGGCCGACGTCCTTCAGGGTGTTGAGGTGGCGGGCGATCGCGGGAACCGCCTCGAAGAACTCCGTCGCCTCCTCGATCGGCATGTTCAGGACGTCGGCGATGGACTTGCCCTTGTAGTGGACCTCCAGGGTCTCCCGGTTGTACCGGGCGCCGTGGCAGACCTCGCACGGGACGTAGACGTCCGGGAGGAAGTTCATCTCGATCTTGATGGTGCCGTCGCCCGCGCAGTTCTCGCAGCGGCCGCCCTTGACGTTGAAGGAGAAGCGGCCGGGCAGATAGCCGCGGACCTTCGCCTCGGTGGTCTCCGCGAACAGCTTGCGGACGTGGTCGAAGACACCGGTGTACGTGGCCGGGTTGGACCGCGGGGTGCGGCCGATGGGCGACTGGTCGACGTGCACGACCTTGTCGACGAGGTCGTCGCCGTCCACGCGCGTGTGCCGCCCCGGCACGCTCCTCGCGCCGTTCAGTTCGCGGGCCAGGTGCGTGTACAGGATGTCGTTGACCAGCGTCGACTTGCCGGAGCCGGAGACGCCGGTGACCGCGGTGAACAAGCCCAGCGGGAAGGACACGTCGATGTCCTGAAGGTTGTTCTCGCGGGCGCCGTGGACGGTGAGCCGGCGGGACGGGTCCTGCGGGCGCCGGATGTCGGGCAGCGGGATCGCCTTCTTGCCGGACAGGTACTGCCCGGTCATCGACTCGGTGTTGGCGAGCAGCTCCTTCAGGCCGCCGCTGTGCACGACCTTGCCGCCGTGCTCGCCGGCGCCGGGACCGATGTCGACGATCCAGTCGGCGACCTTGATGGTGTCCTCGTCGTGCTCGACGACGATCAGCGTGTTGCCCATGTCCCGCAGCCGGACCAGGGTCTCGATCAGCCGGTGGTTGTCACGCTGGTGCAGGCCGATGGACGGCTCGTCGAGTACGTACAGGACGCCGACGAGGCCGGAGCCGATCTGGGTGGCCAGGCGGATGCGCTGGGCCTCGCCGCCGGAGAGCGTGCCGGCCGCGCGGTTGAGCGAGAGGTAGTCGAGACCGACGTCGACGAGGAACCGCAGCCGCTCGTTGACCTCCTTCAGGACCCGCTCGGCGATCTTCTTGTCGCGGGCGTCGAGCTTCAGCTCGCCCAGGAAGTCCGCGCAGTCGCTGATGGACATCCCGGAGACCTCGGCGATGGACTTCCCCATGACCGTGACCGCGAGGACGAGCGGCTTGAGGCGCGTGCCCTCGCAGGTGGGACAGGGCACCTCGCGCATATAGCCCTCGAAGCGCTCCCGGCTGGCGTCGCTCTCGGCCTCGCCGTGCCGGCGCTTCACGAACGGGACGGCACCCTCGAAGGGGGTCGTGTAGACGCGCTCACGCCCGTACCTGTTGCGGTAGCGGACCTCGATCTGCGTCTTGTGGCCGTACAGCAGGGCCTTCCTGGCGCGCTGCGGCAGGCCCGCGAAGGGGATGTCGGTGCGGAAGCCGAGCGCGTCCGCCAGCGCGCCGATCAGCCGGCCGAAGTAGTCCTTGGTGTGACCGTGCGACCAGGGGTGGATGGCTCCCTCGTCGAGGGACTTGTCCTCGTCCGGGACGATCAGCTCGGCGTCGACCTCCATGCGCGTGCCGATGCCGGAGCACTCGGGGCAGGCGCCGAAGGGCGAGTTGAAGGAGAAGGAGCGGGGCTCCAGCTCCTCGAAGGACAGGTCGTCGTACGGGCAGTAAAGGTGCTCCGAGTACATGCGCTCGCGCTCGGGGTCGTCCTCGGGGAGGTCGACGAAGTCGAGCACGACCATGCCGCCGGCGAGGCCGAGCGCGGTCTCCACCGAGTCGGTGAGCCGGCGCTTGGCGGACTCCTTCACCGTGAGGCGGTCGATGACCACCTCGATGGTGTGCTTCTCCTGCTTCTTCAGCGTGGGCGGGCTGGACAGCTGGATCGTCTCGCCGTCGACCCGCGCGCGGGAGTAGCCCTTGGTCTGGAGGTCGGCGAAGAGGTCGACGAACTCCCCCTTGCGCTCGCGCACCAGCGGCGACAGCACCTGGAAGCGGCTTCCCTCGGGCAGCTCCAGGACCCGGTCGACGATGGCCTGCGGCGACTGGCGCGTGATCGGCCGGGAGCACTCGGGACAGTGCGGCTTGCCGATGCGCGCGAAGAGCAGGCGCAAGTAGTCGTAGACCTCGGTGATGGTGCCGACCGTGGAGCGCGGGTTGCGCGAGGTCGACTTCTGGTCGATGGAGACAGCCGGGGACAGTCCCTCGATGAAGTCGACGTCCGGCTTGTCCATCTGGCCGAGGAACTGCCGGGCGTACGAGGAGAGGGACTCGACGTAGCGCCGCTGGCCCTCGGCGAAGATGGTGTCGAAGGCCAGCGAGGACTTGCCCGACCCCGACAGGCCCGTGAAGACGATGAGCGAGTCGCGTGGCAGGTCGAGCGAGACATTCTTGAGGTTGTGCTCGCGCGCGCCACGGACGATGAGACGGTCGGCCACGCCGGTCCGCACCTTTCTTGAGAGAAGTGACAGGGGCGGGGCCCCCGTCTTTCTCAGACTAGGGCGAGCCACTGACAACGCCGGTCGGGATTCACCGGTTCACAACAATCCCCGGCCTTCCAGCATGCCCGACGCCGCCACCGACCTTATAGCACGCGCATTCGATTTGCGGGCTTGCTCGACCACCTTCACCCGAAGGGGTGGCGAGGCTAGGGTCAGCACCATGATTGATCACGCTCATGACCTGGAGTCTGTACGCGAAGCGACCGAGCGGCTCCTCACCGCAGTCGCCGAACTGGACAACGCGTCGGCGGCCGAGCCGTCACGCCTGCCCGGCTGGAGCCGCGGACATGTCCTGGCCCACATCGCCCGCAACGCGGACGCCCTCGCGAACGTCCTCGAGGGCCGCCCCATGTACGCCGACGCGTTCGTCCGCGACGCCGACATCGAGCGGGACGCCCCGCGCCCCCTGGACGTCCAGATCACGGACGTACGGGAGAGCGCGGCCCGCTTCCAGGCGACGGGAGCCGCGCCCGCGGACTGGTCACGCACGGTGGAGCTGCGCAACGGGGTCGTCGACGCGGCGGCCCGCGTGCCGTTCCGGCGGTGGGTGGAGGTGGAGCTGCACACCGTGGACCTCGGCATCGGCTACGAGCTGGAGGACCTGCCGGAGGAGTTCACCGCGCGGGAGATCGAGTTCCTCGCGGAGCGCTTCACCGGGCGTCCCGACGTGCCGCCGACGCGCCTGACGGACGGCACGCACGCGTGGCACACGGGCCGCGCGGCCGAGCGGCCCGAGGTGACCGTCACCGGCAGCCCCGCGGACCTCCTGGGCTGGCTCGCCGGGCGTCGTGACGGTTCCGGGCTGACGGCGGACGGCGGGCCGCTGCCGGCCCTTCCGCCGCTATAGGCTGCCGCCATGACGTACAGCGGAGAGGTGACCGTCGGCGGACCGGCGGACGTGCACGAGCTCAAGGACCTGATGATCACCAAGATCGCGGTCGGCCCGATGAACAACAACGCCTATCTGCTGCGCTGCCGGGCCACGGACGAGCAGTTGCTGATCGACGCGGCCAACGACGCGCACGCCCTGCTCGGCACGATCGGTGACGACGGCATCGCGTCCGTCGTCACCACGCATCAGCACGGCGACCACTGGCAGGCGCTCGCCGAGGTCGTGGCGGCCACGCACGCGCGTACCTACGCCGGCCGGGAGGACGCCGAGGGCATCCCCGTGGCGACCGACGTCCCGGTCGACGACGGTGACGTCATCCGGGTGGGCAACGTCGAACTCACCGCGCGCCACCTGGTGGGGCACACACCCGGCTCGATCGCCCTGGTCTACGACGACCCGCACGGCCACCCCCATGTATTCACCGGCGACTGCCTCTTCCCGGGCGGCGTGGGCAACACCCGTAAGGACCCCGAGGCGTTCGCCAGTCTGATCCGCGACGTCGAGACGAAGATCTTCGACGCGCTGCCGGACGAGACCTGGGTCTATCCGGGGCACGGCAACGACACCACGCTGGGCGCGGAGCGCCCGCACCTTCCGGAGTGGCACGCGCGCGGGTGGTGAGTTCGCACGGCAGGGGGTGCGCGTTGCCGAACGCGCGCCCCGTGTGAATCGCGCGCACGCGCCGGTCCCTCACGCGCGCTCCCCGCACTCGTGGTTGCGCGGTCAACTGGTCTCAGTTCCGCGCGGGATGACGGCTCCGGCGCGGATCGGGCCGCCGGTCTACGATCCCCGCCCTCGGCCGGCGGCCCGGGCGGGTCCGCCGAGCCTGTTCACGAGAACGCAACACCCGTTCCCAGTATGCGGACAAGTTATGGTGTGACCTCGACAAACCGGGGTTTTCGCTGCCACTCTCCCGCCATGTACCTCGCCCCTCGTGTACTGCGCCGCGCCGTCGCCGGCGCCACCGTGGCCCTCCTCGCGACCGCTGTCGGCTGTGCCCCGCAGCCGGACGACAAGGCCGCGTCGACGCACTCCGGTTCGAGCGCGGACTCCTGCGCCAAGGGTGAACTGGCCACCGAGACCTCCGGCAAGCTGACGATCGCGACCGACGAGCCCGCGTACGAGCCGTGGTTCAAGGACGACAAGCCGGCCAACGGCCAGGGCTTCGAGTCGGCGGTGGCGTACGCCGTCGCGGAGCAGCTCGGCTACGGCAGGAGCGCCGTGGTCTGGCAGAGCGTGCCGTTCAACAAGGCCTACGCGCCGGGCGAGAAGACCTTCGACTTCGACATCAACCAGGTGTCGATCAGCGACGAGCGCAAGAAGGCCGTGGACTTCTCGTCCGGCTACTACGACGTACGCCAGGCCGTCATCGCCTTGAAGGGCACGAAGGCCGCCGAGGCGACGAGCGTCGCGGACCTCAAGGGCCTCAAGCTGGGTGCCCAGGTCGGCACGACCAGCCTCGACTACATCGACGACGTGGTGAAGCCGACCCGGGACGCGGCCGTCTACGCCAAGAACGACCAGGCCAAGTCCGCGCTGAAGAACGGCCAGGTCGACGCCATCGTCACCGACCTGCCCACCGCCTTCTACATCACGGCCGCCGAGGTCACGGACGCCGAGATCGTCGGCCAGTTCGAGAACCAGGGCGGCACACCGGAGCAGTTCGGGCTGGTGCTCGACAAGGGCAGCGCGCTCACCTCCTGTGTGACCGGCGCCGTAGACGCGCTCCGTCAGAACGGCACCCTGGCGAAGATCGAGCAGCGGTGGCTCTCCGACGCCGTCGACGCGCCGGTGCTCAAGTGACGGTCACCAAGGACGAGTCCGGCCGGGAAGGCGCGGACGACCCCGGCGGCGAGGACGACGGGTCCGGGGGCGACAGGTCGGGGGGCGACAAGGGCGCCCCCGACGACGGCTACGTCCCTTCACAGCGGCGGCTGGAGCGCGAGCGCTACCGGCGCACGCGTGCCCGCCGCGCCACCGCGATCGCCGCGCTGTCGACCCTGGTCACGGGTGCCGTGCTCTACCTGGTCGTCGTGGGCGCGCCCGGCTGGCCGCGCGCCAGGGAGACCTTCTTCGACGGGCGGTACGCGCGTGAGGCGTTCCCCAAGGTCCTCGAAGGACTCTGGCTGAACGTCAGACTGCTGCTGGTCTGCGGCGCCGCCGTGCTCGTCCTCGGGATGCTCATCGCCGTGGCCCGCACCCTGCGCGGGCCGGTGTTCTTCCCGCTGCGGGCGCTGGCGGCGGCGTACACCGACTTCTTCCGCGGTCTGCCACTGATCATCAACCTCATGATCGTGGTGCTGGGCGTCCCGGCACTGCGGCTGCAGGGCGTGACCGTCGACCCCGTGCTGCTGGGCGGCACCGCGCTGACACTGACGTACTCGGCGTACGTCGCCGAGGTGTTCCGCGCGGGCATCGAGTCCGTGCACCCCTCCCAGCGCGCCGCGGCCCGCTCGCTGGGCCTGAGCAACCGGCAGGCGCTGCGTCACGTCGTACTCCCCCAGGCCGTGCGCCGCCAGGTGCCGCCGCTGCTGAACGACCTGGTGTCGCTCCAGAAGGACACCGGTCTCGTCTCGATCGGCGGCGCGATCGACGCCGTCCGCGCGGCGGACATCATCGTGGGCCGCAGCCTGAACTACACGCCGTACATCGTCGCGGGACTGGTCTTCGTGGCCCTGACCATCCCGATGACCCGCTTCACGGACTGGGTGACGGCCCGGATGGACCGTCAGCGGGCCCAGGGAGGAACGACATGAGCGACGCTCCGGTCCCGCAGACTCCGGTCCCGCAGACTCCGGCACTACAGACTCCGGCGCCGCGGACGCCCGCGCCGCCGGCTCCGGTGCTGCGGATGGAGTCCGTCCGCAAGACCTTCGGCGGGTCCGTCGTCCTGCGGGACGTCGACCTGGAGGTCCCCCCGCACACGGTGACCGCGCTGATCGGCGCCTCCGGCTCCGGTAAATCCACGCTGCTGCGCTGCGCCAACCTGCTGGAGGACATCGACGACGGCGCGATCTGGCTGGACGACGAGGAGATCACCGACCCGCGCGTCGACCAGGACGCGGTGCGGCGTCGGATCGGCGTGGTCTTCCAGGCGTACAACCTGTTCCCGCACATGACGGTGCTGGAGAACATCACGCTCGCCCCGCGCCGTGTGCACGGCGTCGCCCGCGCGCAGGCCGAGAAGCACGCCAGGGAGCTCCTGGAGCGGCTCGGGCTGGCCGGCAAGGCAGGCGAGTATCCCGACCGGCTCAGCGGTGGTCAGCAGCAGCGGGTGGCGATCGTGCGCGCGCTGGCCGTGCGTCCCCGGCTGCTGCTGCTCGACGAGATCACGGCGGCCCTCGACCCCGAGTTGGTGGGCGAGGTCCTGAACGTCGTCCGCGACCTGAAGGCCGACGGCATGACCATGGTGCTCGCCACCCACGAGATGGGCTTCGCCCGCGAGGTCGCCGACCAGGTCTGTTTTCTGGACGGAGGCGTCGTGCTGGAACGGGGCACCGCCGAGCAGCTCTTCGGCGACCCGCAGCAGGAGCGCACTCAGCGCTTCCTGCGGCGGATCGTGGAGGCGGGCCGCCTCTGAGGGGCGCGGTAAGGGGCTACGGCCTGGAGGGCGATGCTTACGCGTCCGCCTTGCCCGCCCCCGCGAGCGCTGCCACGCGCTCCACGCCGAACACGTATCCCTGCACCCCGCAGCCCGCGATGACGCCGTCGGCGCGCAGCGAGACGTAGCTGTGGTGCCGGAAGGACTCGCGCTGGTGGATGTTGGAGATGTGGACCTCCAGCACCGGCAGGCCGTCACAGGTGTTGAGGGCGTCCAGGATCGCGACCGACGTGTGCGAGTAGGCGCCCGGGTTGATCACGATGCCGCAGTGGTCCAGCCGCGCCTCGTGGATCCAGTCGACCAGCTGCCCCTCGTGGTTGGACTGCCGGAAGTCCACGGTGCCGCCGTGCGCGGCCGCCGCCTTGACGCACAGCGCCTCGACGTCGGCGAGCGTGTCGGAACCGTAGATCTCCGGCTGCCGCTGTCCCAGGAGGTTCAGGTTGGGGCCGTTCAGGATCATGATCGGGGCGTTGGCCAGGCTGCGGGGCACGGTTCCTCCGGTCCGTTCGTGGACGGCCCGTCCGAGGCCGCCGCTCACACCGGTTTATCACAGTGAAACCGCAGGGCAGCAGGCCGTACCCTCCCGGCATGACCGCGCCCTCGTATCCCCCCAAGCCGTCGCCCGGCGACCGCATAGCCGTCATCTCGCCCTCCGCGGGCCTGCCCGGACTCTTCCCGCGCCCTTACGAGCTGGGCGTGGCGCGGCTGCGCGAGGAGTTCGGCCTGGAGCCCGTCGAGTACCCGACGACACGCAGGATGGGCGCGACTCCGCAGGAGCGCGCCGACGACATCCACGCCGCGTTCGCCGACCCGGGCGTGCGGGCGGTCATCGCGTCGATCGGCGGCGAGGACCAGATCACCGTACTGCCGCTGCTGGACCGGGAGTTGCTGCGCGCCGACCCGAAGCCGTTCTTCGGGTGGAGCGACAACACCAACCTGCTGGCGTTCCTGTACAACTCCGGTGTCGTCGCCTACCACGGCGCGAGCGTGATGTGCGAGCTGGGACGCCCCGGAGCCATGCACCCGCTGACCGCCGACTCGTTGCGCGCCGCGCTGTTCACCTCGGGCCCCTACGAGCTGCGGCCCGCCGAGCGGTGGAACGACGTCGACCGCGACTGGGGCGACCCGGCGACCTTCGCGTCGGAGCCCGGCAGTCGGCCCGGCGCCGGCTGGAGCTGGGTCAACGCCGACCGCGTGGTGGAGGGTCGCAGCTGGGGCGGCAACCTGGAGATCCTCTCCTGGCTGCTGATGGCCGACCGTGAGATCGCCCGCGACCCCGCCGTGTACGACGGCGGGGTGCTGATCCTGGAGACGTCGGAGGAACTGCCGAGCGCCACGGAGGTCTTCCGGATCCTGCGCAACATGGGTGAGCGCGGTCTGCTGCGGCGCTTCCCCGCGCTGCTGATGGCCCGGGCCAAGGGCAGGTCCTTCGAGCGCCCCAACAGCCCGGAGGAAGGAGCCCGTTACGCGGCCGAGCAGCGCGCGGCGGTGGAACGCGCCCTGCGGGCGTACGCGCCCGACACCCTGGCCGTCTTCGACGTGGACTTCGGCCACACGGACCCGCAACTCGTCATCCCCTACGGCGGCACGATCCGCGTCGACGGTCCCGCGCGGCGCATCACCGTGACCTACTGAGCCCCCTCGCTGCGGGCCGCGCCTCCGCACGCCCCCGTAACCCTCGATCACTGTGGGTAGTTGACGCGGCATGCACGACGTACACAGCGTGAAGGCGCCCTCCATGCCACGGCTCGCGGCCGCCTCGCTCGCCGGGACGGCCATCGAGTTCTACGACTTCTTCGTCTACGGGACCGCGGCCGCGCTGGTCCTGGGGCCGCTGTTCTTCCCGACGTTCTCGCCGCTGGCGGGGACACTGGCCGCGTTCGCGACGTTCGGCGTGGGGTTCGTGGCGCGCCCGTTGGGCTCGGTGCTGTTCGGGCACATCGGGGACCGGCGCGGGCGCCGGCCGGTCCTGGTCGTCTCCCTGCTGCCGACCGGTGCCTCCACGGTCGCGGTCGGCTGCGTGCCGGCGTACGACACGATCGGGGCGGCCGCTCCCCTGTCGCTGCTCGTCCTGCGTTTCCTCCAGGGGCTGGGGCTCGGCGGGGAGTGGGGCGGCGCGGTGCTGCTGACCGCGGAACACGCGCCCGCCGAGCGGCGCGGGCTGTGGTCGAGCTTCCCTCAGGTGGGGCCCGCGGTGGGCTTCGTGCTCGCCAACGGGGTGGTGCTGGTCCTGTCCGTGACGCTGACGGAGGCGCAGTTCGCGCAGTGGGGGTGGCGGGTGCCCTTCTGGGCGGCCGGGGTCCTGGCCGTGCTCGGGCTGTGGCTGCGGTCGTCGCTGCCCGAGAGCCCCCGGTTCCTGGAGATCGACGACCACGCGCGTGTGCCGCTCGTGGAGGTGGTGCGCGACCACTGGCGGCTCGTCCTGCTGACCGCCGGGGCGCTCTCCGTCGGCTACGCGATCTTCTACGCCGTGACCACCTGGTCCCTGTCGTACGCGACGGAACGGCTCGGGGTGAGCCGCACGGTCATGCTGGTCTGCATCATGGCCGCCGTGGTGGTGAAGGGTTCGCTGACTCCCGTGATGGCGATGCTCGGCGACCGCTTCGGCCGTCGGCCGTTGTGCCTCGTGGGCTGCGCGGCGGCCGCGCTGTGGATGTTCCCGCTGGTCGCGCTGCTCTCGACCGGCGAGCCGCTGCCGATGTTCCTCGGCTTCCTGGGGGCGCTGCTCGCCTTCGTCGCGATGTTCGCGGTGATCTCGGCGTATCTGCCGGAGCTCTACGCGCCGCGCGTGCGCTGCACCGGTGCGGCGGTCGGCTACAACCTGGGCGGGGTTCTCGGGGGCGCGCTCACGCCGATCGTGGCGACCGCCCTCGCCGAGCGCTCGGGACGGGTCCCGTGGGAGGTGGGCGCCTATCTGACGGGGATCGCGCTGCTCAGTCTGGGCTGCTTCGCGCTGCTGCCGGAGACCCGGCCGGTGCGGGTGGCCGCCGTGCGGCCGGCTACGGATTGATCGCCAGCTCCAGGTAGGCCGCGAAGAGCACGAGGTGGACGCCGCCCTGCAACGGCGTGGCCCGTCCGGGGACCACCGTCAGCGAGCTGACCACGACGGTCAGCGCGAGCAGCACCATGTGGGTGGGGCCGAGCCCGAGGACGAGCGGCCCGGAGAGCCAGAGGGAGGCCAGGGCCACCGCGGGGATGGTGAGACCGATGCTCGCCATCGCGGAGCCGAGCGCGAGGTTGAGGCTGGACTGCACCCGGTCGCGGCGGGCGGAGCGCAGCGCGGCGATCGTCTCGGGGAGCAGTACGAGCAGCGCGATGATCACACCGACCACCGCTTGGGGCAGTCCGGCTGCCTCCACTCCGGACTCGATCGTGGGCGAGACGCCCTTGGCGAGGCCCACCACACCGATCAGGGCCAGGCCGAGCAGCCCCAGGCTGATCCGGGCGGTCCGGGCCGTGGGGGCTCCGGCGTGGTCGTCGGCGGTGATCACGTCTCCCTGCCGGGTGACCGGCAGGAAGTAGTCGCGGTGCCGGATGGTCTGCGTCGCCACGAACAGGCCGTACAGGACCAGAGAGGACAGCGCGGCGAAGGTGAGCTGGACGGCGGAGAACTCCGGTCCCGGTTTGCTGGTGGTGAAGGTCGGCAGGACCAGGCTGAGCGTGGCCAGGGTGGCGACGGTCGCGAGCGCCGCGCCGGTGCCCTCCGGGTTGAAGATCGCCGTGCCGTGGCGCAGCGAGGCGACCAGGAGGGAGAGGCCGACGATGCCGTTGCAGGTGATCATCACGGCCGCGAAGACCGTGTCCCGGGCCAGGGTCGAGCTCTTGTCCCCGCCGTCCGCCATCAAGGTGACGATCAGGGCGACCTCGATGATCGTCACGGCGACCGCGAGGACGAGGGATCCGAAGGGTTCACCGACCCGGTGGGCGACGACCTCCGCGTGGTGCACGGCGGCCAGGACCGATCCGGCGAGGACCAGCGTCACCACGACGACGACCGCGCCGGGCAGGTCGCGTCCCCAGGTCAGGGCCAGCAGGACGACCGCCAGGGCCGGCACGAACGCTGTCCACCGGGTCGTGACCGACCTGAGCCGAGCGATCATGCAGCGATCGTCGCAGAGCCGTGGGGGCTCCGCATTCCGGCACGTCCCGCCCCGCCCGTGCACCCGCCCGTCCTGCCTGCACGGGCGGGACGGGCGGGACGGGCGGGTGCGCGGCTGCCGTCACCTGAACTCGGTCGTGTCCTGGACGTCGCAGTCGGTGAAGGACGGGGGCCGGGTACAGAGGGCGGCCATCCGCTCCGCGAACTTACCCGTCTCCGGGTCGTCGCTGTTGCGCATGGCCTCCTCGTGGGAGTCGAACTCGATCACCACGAGGTAGCGGTTCGGCTGGTCGCGGTCCTTGAGGACGAGGCGGCGGGTCGGGCCGTCGGCTCGGCCCGTGACGCCCTGCTCCCCCTCCTCGGCCAGCGCCCGCATCTCGTCGATGCGGTCGGTCTCGAACTCGAGGATCTGGACGAACCTCTGCGATGTGCCCACGGTGCCTCCACCCGGAACCGGCGTCCCCGGGTGGGAACGCCCAGCTCCAACGAAGCACCGGGAGCGGTGCTCGGCAATTCGCCGCGCACCGCTGCCGGGGGTGGTTGTTCCTACGTCCTGCGTGGTCAGGCCTCGATGCTGTCCTTCGGAGCGCCTTCGCTCTCCGTACGCGCCGCCTCTGCCGCCGCCTGCTTCTTCGAAGCCAGCAGACTGGTGACCGTGGTGACGATCAGAACGGAGCAGATGACGCCGAGCGAGACCGGGATGCTGATCTCGGGGACGTGGACCCCGGACTCGTGCAGCGCGTGCAGCACCAGTTTCACGCCGATGAATCCGAGGATGACCGACAGGCCGTAGCTGAGGTGGACCAGCTTCCGCAGCAGGCCGCCGATGAGGAAGTAGAGCTGCCTGAGGCCCATCAGCGCGAACGCGTTGGCGGTGAAGACGATGTACGGGTCCTGCGTCAGGCCGAAGATCGCGGGGATCGAGTCGAGGGCGAAGAGCACGTCGGTGGTGCCGATCGCGAGCATCACGACCAGCATCGGGGTCATGACCCGCTTGCCGTTCTGTTCGATCCACAGCTTCGTCCCGTGGTAGCGGTCGGCCACGCCGAACCGCTTCTCCACGGCCTTGAGCAGCTTGTTCTCCTCGAACTCCTCGTCGTCCTCGTCGGCCCGGGCCTCCTGTATGAGCTTCCAGGCGGTCCAGATCAGGAAGGCGCCGAAGAGGTAGAACACCCACGCGAAGCTGGCGAGGATCGCGGCGCCCGCGGCGATGAAGATCGCCCGCAGGACCAGGGCGATGAGGACACCGACGAGCAGGACCCGCTGCTGGTACTGCGACGGGACCGAGAACTTCGCCATGATCAGGACGAAGACGAAGAGGTTGTCGACACTGAGCGACTTCTCGGTGATGAAGCCCGCGAAGAACTCGCCGGCCGGCTCACCGCCGCCGAAGACGAGCAGCCCGACTCCGAAGAGCCCGGCCAGGGCGATCCAGACGACGGTCCAGATCCCCGCTTCCTTGATCGACACGTCGTGCGGCTTACGGCCGATGAAGAAGTCGACCGCGATGAGGGCGGCGAGGCCCACGATGGTGAGGACCCATAGGGCCAGGGAAACATTCACTGCGCCTCCGACAGTACGTAACGGCAGGTGATCAGCGTCGTCGCGCTGCCGGAGGTCTCTTCCACCCGAGACGGGCCGACGCCCCGGGATCAGGCCTGATCCGTATTGACGGGTACGTCGCAGCAGGGAGTACTCCCCTCCGTGAGGAAAACAGTACCCCAACCACCAAGAAAAGGTAAAGCGATTGGTAAAAGAAAGGCCAAGTTCCCTGCTCAGAGAGCTTTACTAGTACTTGGCACGAGCTGCCGCGACCTGCGCGAGGACCTGCTGGAGCACCTGGCTGCCGGGCGGCACGAGGCTCGGCTCGTACGTCCACGCATGCCCCACCCAGGGGTCGGCGAGGTGATCCTCGGCCACCGGCGTCAGCCGCAGCAGCGCACGCCACAACGGATCCAGCAACGGACCGTAACTGTCGGCGTCCTCCCGGTCGGCGACCATCATCAGATGGACCCCGACGCCGGGCCCCTCGTCGGCGAGGTAGCGCAGCTGGGTCACGGCACGGTCGTCGAAGCCGTGCGGGAAGTCGTTGACGACCAGGAGCTGCTGGGCCGTGTCGAAGCCGGGCGGCAGCGAGTCGGCCATGCCGCCACGCACCGCCATCTGCACCAGGTCGACCCGCTCGGTGAGCCGGCCCAGGACCGCCGCGACTCCGGCCGCGCCGACCGCGGGCGGGGCCGCGAGCACGCCGCTCTGCACCAGCGGCGCGAGTTCCCGGGCGCCCGAACCGGCCGGATCGATGACGTGCACGGTGAACTCGTCCGCCGGATGCACCGCCAGCAGCCGGGCCGTGTGCGCCACGGCCGACTCCATGGCAAGGCGGCGCAGTTCGTGGGAGTCGGCGAACGACCCGTCGGACAGACCGGACCGCCCGCTGTCGATCCACAGGCCGCGCTCGAGCGGGAGCCTGACCAGCATCGGGATGCGCAGCGGGTCGCTCTCGGGAAGGTGCAGGTCGCCCAGGCGCACGGCCATGGGCATCTCCATGGGGACGCGGTAGGCGTGCCAGACGGGGTTGTCCCAGCGCGCGTACGCCGCGGGCAGCGCCGGTTCGACCACGTCGGCCTCCGCGCCGAGCTGGACGAGATCCCGGTCCAGTGCCTCGCGGGCCTGGTCGACCAGCTGGATGTGCTTGGCCTGGGCCGCCTCGCGGGCGGCGTCGCCCTGGCCGCCCATCCTGCTGCGCGGGTCGGACAGGACCTGGTCCAGCTCCTTCTCCATCCGCGTATCGGCGAAGTCGACGGCGCTGCGGTACGCGGCCGTGCTGCGGGCCAGGTCCTCGAACATGCCCCAGACCTGGTTGTAGAGCCGTTCCTCCATGGACCAGCCGGTCGCGTCACCCGCGACGGGCCGGGCGGGCTCTCCGGGCCGGGCCGGGGGCGCGGCGGGCGGAGGCGGGGGCGGAGCGGCGTTCTGCCGACGCGGATGGCTGTAGTCGATCGGGCCACCGGCGGTGGGTGGCGTCGGCGTCGGCTGGGTGGCGTCGGGATCCGTCGGCGTGGCGCCCGCCGGGTAGCCCGTGGCCGAGGGACCCTGCGGGTTCTGGGTCGCCCCGTACGGTCCGGCGGCGCCCTGCGTGCCGTACGGCGAGCCGCTCTGGTCCGGGCCGAGGGCGGACGCGGCCGCCTGCCGGGAGCGGTCGCCGTCGGCGGTACGCGGCGCCTGCACCGAGCGGGCCAGGCCCTGGACCACGGCGTCGTTGATGCCGGCCGCGAGTCGCTGCGCCTGCGTCAGACCCTGGTCGGTGAGGAGTTCGGCGAGGCCGCCCGCGTAGCCCTGGCCGACAGCGCGCACCTTCCAGGCGCCCTGCCGCCGGTACAGCTCCAGCGCGACCACCGCCGACTCCGCGTCCAGGCCGGTGATGGTGTAGGTGGCGACCTCGGTGCCGTCGAGGCCGGTGACCGCGACGAAGGGGGCCGCGACCGAGCCGAAGCTGACCGGCCCGCCGACGCCCGTGGGCAGCGCGAGCAGCACACTGACCCGGTGCACGGCCGCCGACACGGCGTCCAGGTCCACCGCGAGACGGTGGTCGGCGGCCGCCTGCCGGGAGACCTCCAGGCCGGGCAGTGTGGGTACGCCGGGGTGGGCCACCCACTCGACGCCGGGGACCCTGCCGCTCTCGTCACCGAGTGTGGCGACCGCCATGACCGGCCTGCCGGCCGAGACCCGGATCTCGAGGCGGACCTGGGAGAGCGGGTGGTTCTGCCCCCGCACCAGCTCGGCCGTCATCGCTGTCGTCCCCCTGCGTCGCGTGTGGTGTTGTCTCGGTGCCGCTCTCCGCCCTACAGCGCGGGCAGGATCGCGGGCATCAGGTCCTGGAAGGTGCGGCCGTTGGCCGGAGCGCCGAGGGCCGTCATGTTCCAGCCCCCGCCCACCCGGTGCACCTTCGCCATGATCTGGGCGGTGTAGGCGCCGCCGCCCGCCAGGGTGTAGCGCGCGAGCTCCTGGCCGTTGGTCTCGTCGACCAGACGGCAGAAGGCGTTCTGCACTTCCTGGAACGTCTGGCCGGTGAAGGAGTTCACCGTGAAGATGATCTGGTCGATGTGGACCGGCACGCGCGCGAGGTCGACGAGGATCGCCTCGTCGTCGCCGCCCTGACCGACACCGCCGACGAGGTTGTCACCGGTGTGACGGACCGAGCCGTCGTCACTCACCAGGTGGCGGAAGAAGACGACGTCGACCGGCTGCTTGTCGGCGAACAGGACGGCGGAGGCGTCGAGGTCGATCTCCCGCGTCCGGGAGCCGAACAGGCCGCGCCGCGGGGCCGCCTGCCAGCCGAGACCCATGCGCACCGCGGTCAGGCTGCCCCCGTCGTGCTTCTGAAGACTGATGGCCTGACCCTTGGTCATGTTGACGGTCACGCGCTGATTCCCCTCTCGAGCTGTCCCCTGTTGCCGCGAGCCCGCGGTTGACGGAAACCCTACGCAAAGGCACTGACAGTGCCGTACCCAGGCCCGCACTTTGTGTCGGTCTTGCAACACAGGGCGTGCGGGGCGGGGGCACGGCAACCGCAGGGGTCCGTCAGGCCAGCCCCGCCTCCCTCATCTGGCGCAGTTCCTTCTTCATTTCGGAGACCTCGTCGCGGATGCGGGCGGCGACCTCGAACTGGAGGTCGGCGGCGGCGGCCCGCATGCGCTCCGTCATCTCCTCGATCTGCTCGGCGAGTTGAGCCGCGGGACGGTCCGTCGGCACCGTCTCCTCCGGCCTGCCCTTGGCCGACCCGGACTTGGCGCCCTTGGCCGCCTTGCCGCCGAGGGAGGGCACCGGGGCCTTGGTCCCCCGCCCGTCCTTCTTCGCGCGGTAGCCCGAGCCGAGGAGCTGCTCCGTGTCGACCTCCTCGCGGGAGATCTGGGCGACGATGTCGTTGATCTTCTTGCGGAGCGGCTGCGGGTCGATGCCGTTCGCCGTGTTGTAGGCGACCTGCTTCTCCCGGCGGCGGTTGGTCTCCTCGATGGCCCGTTCCATGCCCGGGGTGATCTTGTCGGCGTACATGTGGACCTGACCGGAGACGTTGCGCGCCGCACGGCCGATGGTCTGGATCAGCGAGGTGCCGGAGCGCAGGAAGCCCTCCTTGTCGGCGTCGAGGATCGCCACCAGGGACACCTCGGGAAGGTCGAGGCCCTCCCGCAGGAGGTTGATGCCGACCAGGACGTCGAACTCGCCGGCGCGCAGCTCACGCAGCAGCTCGATCCGGCGCAGCGTGTCGACGTCACTGTGCAGGTAGCGCACGTGGATGCCGAGCTCAAGGAAGTAGCCCGTGAGGTCCTCGGCCATCTTCTTGGTGAGCGTGGTGACCAGGACGCGCTCGTCCTTCTCCACGCGCGTGCGGATCTCGTGCACCAGGTCGTCGATCTGGCCCTCGGTCGGCTTGACGACGACCTCCGGGTCGATCAGGCCGGTGGGGCGGATGATCTGCTCGACGGTGCCGTCCCCGCGGGAGAGCTCGTACTTGCCGGGGGTCGCCGACAGGTAGACGGTCTGCCCGATGCGCTCCTGGAACTCCTCCCACTTCAGCGGGCGGTTGTCCAGGGCGGACGGCAGCCGGAAGCCGTGGTCGACGAGGGTGCGCTTACGCGAGGCGTCCCCCTCGTACATGGCGCCGATCTGCGGGACGGTCACATGGGACTCGTCGATGACGAGCAGGAAGTCGTCCGGGAAGTAGTCGAGCAGGGTGTTCGGCGGGGAGCCCGGCGAGCGGCCGTCGAAGTGCATCGAGTAGTTCTCGACGCCGGAGCAGGAGCCGATCTGGCGGAGCATCTCCAGGTCGTACGTGGTGCGCATGCGCAGCCGCTGGGCCTCCAGGAGCTTGCCCTGCTTCTCCAGGTCGGCCAGGCGCTCGCCCAGCTCCTTCTCGATGTCGTTGGCGGCCCGCTCCAGGCGTTCGGGGCCCGCCACGTAGTGCGTGGCCGGGAAGATGTACAGCTGTTGGTCGTCGCTGATGATCTCGCCGGTGAGCGGGTGCAGCGTGGAGAGGGCCTCGATCTCGTCGCCGAACATCTCGATGCGGACGGCGAGCTCCTCGTAGACCGGGAAGATCTCGATGGTGTCGCCGCGCACACGGAAGGTGCCACGGCTGAACGCCAGGTCGTTGCGCGTGTACTGGATGTCCACGAAGCGGCGCAGCAGCTGGTCCCGGTCGACCTCGTCGCCGACGCGGAGCGGGACCATGCGGTCCACGTACTCCTGGGGGGTGCCGAGGCCGTAGATGCAGGAGACCGAGGCGACCACGACGACGTCACGGCGGGTGAGCAGCGAGTTGGTCGCGGAGTGGCGCAGGCGCTCGACCTCCTCGTTGATCGAGGAGTCCTTCTCGATGTAGGTGTCCGACTGCGGGACGTACGCCTCGGGCTGGTAGTAGTCGTAGTACGAGACGAAGTACTCGACCGCGTTGTTCGGCAGCAGTTCGCGGAACTCGTTCGCCAGCTGGGCGGCCAGGGTCTTGTTCGGGGCCATCACCAGGGTGGGGCGCTGGAGCTTCTCGATCATCCACGCGGTGGTCGCGGACTTTCCGGTGCCGGTCGCGCCGAGCAGGACGACGTCCTTCTCACCTGCCTCGACGCGCTTGGCCAGCTCGGCGATGGCCGCCGGCTGGTCGCCGCTGGGCTGGTAGGGGCTGACGACCTCGAAAGGCGCCACCGTGCGTTCGATGTGGGAAACGGGCCGCATGTTCTCCACCGTACGACCCCCCACTGACAACGGGACCCGATCAGCGGTTTCGCGGGACCGGCCCCGGGGATCCGCGGGTGCGGGAGTCAGCGGTTCTGCGGGGTCCGGGACTCGCGGTGCGGCACCTTCCGGCGGCTGCGGAGCTGGGAGCGGCGCGACGGGTGCGGGGCCGGCGGGTGCGCCGGGACGCCGGGTTTGTGCTCGGCGGGGGTCCAGTCGGGCTTGCCCATGACCATCAGCGGGTCGAACATCACGACGACACCCGCGAGGCAGAGGAAGGCGAGAGGGCCGATCAGCATCGGCGCGAGGAGGGCGGCGGGAGAGTCACCCGCGGTCGGGGCACCCGTGTGCAGATGGACGCTCAGGGCGGCCATCCCGGTGTAGTGCATGCCGGTCACGGCCAGCCCCATGACCAGGCTGGCGCCCACGCTCCACAGGAAGCCCCTGACCTGTCCCGCGGCCCACAGGGCGGCGGTGGCGGCCGCCATGGCGATGGCGACGGAGGTGGCGACGGTGAGCGTGTTGTACTCGAAGGTTCCGTTGAAGCGCATGCCGGCCATGCCCAGGTAGTGCATCGACGCGATGCCCAGACCGGTGATGGTGCCCCCGGTGAACAGCGCCGTTCCGCTCGCTCCCCGGTAGCCGACTATGAAGATCCCCACGCCCACCATGACGATGGCGACACCCAGACTCGCGTAGGTCATCGGTTTGTCGTAGTGGATCGGGGCACCGTCGACCGTGAAGCCGATCATCGCGATGAAGTGCATGGTCCAGATGCCGGAGCCGATCGCCGCCGAGCCGAGGGCGAGCCATCCCGGGCGCCAGGACTGGGCGACGAGCAGGGCTCTGGTGGTGCAGCGCAGACCGAGAGCACCGCCGAGGCAGGCCATGAGGTAGGCCACCAGCGGTGTGACGAGTCCGTAGCTGAAACCGTCGACCGTGCCGTGCATGCGCGGTAGCCCTTCGCCCTGTTGCTCGATGTTCTGGAACTCGCCCCTCCCCAGGACCGCTGAGCGCGGTCAAGGCTGAGAGAGAGTATGACCCCCACCGGAATGGTCGAACGATTTTCCGGCAAAGAAACACGCCCTTGTCGCACATGTGCGGCACCGGTGAGCGGCCTCCGGCGTCTCCTTTCATCCTGTGGTCATCCTGCGCTCCCCCGGTGTCGACCCTCTGCTGTCACTGTTGAGCTGTATGTGATGGCCCGACGCGAGGAGTACGCATGCACGCGCGCGTAGTTGCCGCCACGACCGCCGCGGTCCTGGGCACCGTCGCCCTCCTGCTCCCCGTTCACGACGCCCGGGCGGGCAGCGCCTTCCGGCCGTCGGTGATCGCCCACCGGGGAGCCTGCGCCCACGCCCCCGAGAACACCCTGGACGCCGTCGACGAGGCAGCCTCGCTGGGCATCCTGTGGGTGGAGAACGACGTCCAGCGCACCAAGGACGGCGAGCTCGTGGTGATCCACGACGACAGTCTCCGCCGTACGACCGACGCCGAGGAGGTCTTTCCCGGCCGGGCGCCGTGGAAGGTGGGGGACTTCACGGCGGCCGAGATAGCCCGGCTCGACGCGGGGAGCTGGTTCGGCGCCGCGTACACGGGGGCGCGGGTGCCGACGCTGACGGAGTACGTGGAGCGGGTCGAGCATCACCACCAGAAGCTGCTCCTGGAGGTCAAGAACCCCGAGCTGTACCCGGGGATCGAGCAGCAGACCCTCAAGGTGCTGAGCAACGAGGGCTGGCTGGACCGGCGGCACCTCACGAACCGGCTGATCGTGCAGAGCTTCAGCGCCGACAGCCTGCGGACCCTGCACGACCTGAAGCCGGGGGTGCGGACCGGTCTGCTCGGGATGCCGGCCGTCTCGGACCTGCCCCGGTACGCGGGCTTCGCCGACCTGATCAACCCGTCGTACACCGCCCTCTCCCCCGCGTACGTCTCCGCCGTGCACGCGCTCACCGGGCCGCACGGCAAGCCGATGAAGGTCTTCGCCTGGACCGTCGACGACCCCGCGACCGCCGAGGCCGTCGCCGCGTACGACGTCGACGGCGTGATCACCAACAAGCCCGACGTGGTGCGGCGGGCCCTGTACGGGTACTGACACCGGCAGCCCCGGGGGCGCGGTGCGGAGCGGGCCGTGCCGACGTCCCGGGGCGTTGTCGGTGGCAGGCCTTACGGTGGGCGCATGGACAGCCATGGGCAGGACGAGCAGCGGGTCGTGTGGACCGTCGTCGGTACCGACATCGGTCCGCTGTTGCTGGCCGCGACCGGTGAGGGCCTGCTCAACGTCGTGTTCCACGCCACCGACGCGGTACGCGACCAGGCGCTCGCCCGGCTCGCGGCCCGACTGGGCACGGAGCCCGTCGAGTCGCCCGACTCCCCGCTGCTGGCCGAGGCGATACGCCAGGTGAAGGCCTACTTCGCCGGTGAGCGAAGAGCCTTCGAGCTGCCGTTGGACTGGTCGCTGATCTCGGGCTTCAACCGGCAGGTGCTCCGCGAACTCGAGTCCGGTGTCCCGTACGGGGCGGTCGTGGGCTACGGCGATCTCGCCAGGCGGGTGGGACAGCCGCTGGCGGCCCAGGCGGTGGGAGTGGCGATGGGCTCCAATCCGCTGCCGGTCGTCGTGCCCTGCCACCGGGTGGTGGAGAGCGACGGAGGTATCGGCGGGTTCGGAGGCGGTCTGGAGACCAAGCGGAAGCTGCTCGCGCTGGAAGGGGTACTACCCGAGCCGCTGTTCTGAGGGGACACTGCGCCGGTGACCACATCCCCCGGTCGTCGCCACGGCCGCGCGACGGTCCGGCGCCGGCCGTGACCGCCGTCGAGCGCGCCGCGGCCGCACCCGTCGACGCCGCCCTCCTGCCCGCGCTGCGGCGCCGCACGACCGGGGTGCTGGTCGCGAGCCAGATCCTCGGCGGGCTCGGCGTCGCCACCGGCATCGCGCTGTCCGCCGTACTGGCCCGACAGGTCAGCGGCACCGAGGCGCTGTCCGGGCTCGCGCCCACCGCCACCGTCGCCGGTACGGCCGTGCTGTCCGTGCCGATGGCCGCGCTGATGACCGCGCGCGGGCGCCGGCCGGGGCTGGTACTGGCCTATCTGGTGGGCGCCCTGGGCGCCTGTGTCGTCGTGGTGGGGGCGCGGGCCGGGAACTACCCGCTGCTGCTGTGCGGCATGGCCGCCTTCGGCGCCGCGTCCTCCGCGAATCTCCAGGCGCGGTTCGCCGCCGCCGACCTGGCCGAGCCGCAACGGCGTGCCCGGGCCATCTCGAACGTGGTGTGGGCGACCACCATCGGCGCGGTCCTGGGCCCGAACATCGCGGCGCCCGCCGGCCGGAGCGTCGTCGGGCTCGGCGTACCCGCGGCCGCGGGCCCCTTTCTGTGGGCCGCCGTGATCTTCGTCCTGGCCGCGGTCCTGGTGGCCGTCCTGCTGCGCCCGGACCCGCTGCTGACGGCCCGCGCTCTCGCGCCGCAGGAGGAGCGGTCCCCCGAGGCCCGTTCGCTGCGTGCCGGTCTGGCGGCCGTCGGCGCCTCGCCCCGCGCCCGGCTCGCGCTCGTGACGGTGGCCGTGTCGCACACGGCGATGGTCTCGGTCATGTCGATGACCCCGCTCGACCTCACCCACCACGGCGCGAGCATCGACCTGATCGGGCTGGTCATCAGCGGGCACATCGCGGGCATGTACGCGTTCGCGCCGCTGATGGGACGCCTGGCGGACCGGGTGGGACGGCTCTCCGTGGCGGGACTCGCCGCCGGGCTGCTGGCCGTCGCGATGTTCCTGGCGGGGACGGCGGGCGACAGCCACGGGCAGACCGCAGCCGGGCTCTTCGTGCTCGGGCTGGGCTGGTCGGCCGGCCTCGTGTCGGGTTCCGCGCTGCTGACGGACTCGGTACCGCAGTCCGCGCGAGCCGCCGCCCAGGGGATCTCCGATCTCACCATGAACACCTCGGCGGGGTTCGGCGGAGCGATCGCCGGGCTGATCGTCGCGCAGGCGAGCTACGCCTGGCTCAACGCCGCCGCGGCGAGTCTGCTCGTCCCGCTGGCCGCTCTGGTGCTGCTCACCCGGACCGGGAACAGGAAGGGGAACGGGAACGGGAGCGAAGACAGGTCCGGGACGGCAGCGGAGGGCAGCCCGCCGGGCGTACGACAGTCGTAGGCACGGCGGTCGTGGGAACGCCGGTCGCAGCCACGTCACCGGTGGGCGGGTGACTGCCGGCCGGCTCACTGGTGGGCGGGTCAGTCGTAGTGCCGTGCCTCGACGACGTTGCCGTCCGGGTCGCGGAAGTAGAAGCTGCGCGTGGCCTCGCCGCGGGCGCCGAAGGAACCCCGCGAGACGTCCGACACGGGGACGGCGCGCTCCTCCAGGCGGGCCAGCAGCGTGTCGAAGTCGCCCCGCGGCAGGGCGAGGCAGACGTGGTTCACGGGGTGTCCCGCGCTCTCGGCGGATCCGGGGAGCATCCTCATCCGCTCGGCCATCGACAACGGCATGAGGTCGAGGAGGGCCTCCTCGTTGACCCGTACGGAGGGAAACGGTTCCTCTCCGGCGGCGAACTCGGCGAGCCGTACGGGCTCCAGGCCGACGGCCTTCTCGTAGAAGTCGGCGGCGGCGATCGGGTCGCGTACCCACAGGACGACATGGTCGAGACGTGTCGTGTTGTCCGTCATACGTCCCAGGCTGGTGTCCTGCTCCACAGGCCGCAAGGGTTTGACCGGGCGCGCCGCCCGCCAGAGATGAGGGGAGACCGACGGACAGGAGGCGGGCGCGTGGTGCTGGTGGTGTCGGAAGAGGTGCGGGACGCGGTCGACGCGCGTCGACCCGTGGTGGCCCTGGAGTCCACGATCATCTCGCACGGGCTGCCCCGCCCGCGCAACCTCCAGGTGGCGCTGGAGCTGGAGGCGGTCGTACGCGCGGAGGGCGCCGTACCGGCGACGATCGCCGTGCTGGACGGGCGGCCCCATGTGGGCCTGGACAAGGAGCAGTTGGAGCGGGTCGCCACCGAGGACGGCTTCCGCAAGCTGGGCCATCGCGACCTGCCGCTCGCCGTGGCCTCGGGGGCGAGCGGGGCGACCACCGTCTCGGCGACCGCGCTGCTGGCGGCGCTCGCGGGGGTGCGGGTGTTCGCGACGGGCGGGCTCGGCGGGGTGCACCGGGAGTGGACGGTCACCCAGGACGAGTCGGCCGACCTGGGGCTGCTGGCGAGCACCCGGATCACGGTGGTGTGCGCGGGGGTGAAGTCGATCCTGGACGTGCCGGCGACCCTCCAGCGGCTGGAGACGCTGGGCGTCGCCGTCGCCGGGTACGACACCGAAAGCTTCCCGGGGTTCTACCTCTCCGACTCGGGGCATCCCGTGGACTGGACGGTGCGGACACCCGGGCAGGTGGCCGACGTGATGCGGGCCCAGGACGCGCTCGGCGTCCCGGAGTCCGCGCTGATCGTCGCCAACCCGGTTCCCGAGGAGGAGCAGCTCGATCCCGAGCTGCACGCGCGTGTGCTCGCGGACGCGCTGCACGCGTGCGAGGAGGCCGGCGTCACCGGCCAGGGCGTCACGCCGTTCCTGCTCGACTACCTGGTCCGGCACACCGATGGCGCGTCCCTGAGCGCCAATCTGGCGGCGGTGCGCGGCAATGTGCGGCTGGCGGCGCGGATCGCGACGGCGTGGGCCGAGGCATGACCGCCCGACCGGACGGAGCTGACGGGGCGGACGGGTCCGACGGCGGTCCAGGCGACCTCGGAGAGCCGATCCGGAATACGGGATCGGGGACGAGGCCGGGATCGGGGCGAGGGACGAGCTCCGAGCCGGGATCCGGGCCGGGGCCGGGATCGTCGCCGGGGCCGGGATCCGGGCCGGGGCCGGGGCCGGGATCGTCGCCGGGGCCGGGGTCAGGGTCGGGGTCGAGCTCGGAGCCGGGTGGGAGGGCGCCCGGGGCGCTCACGGTCGACGGCTCGGGAGGCGGGGCGCTGCTGGTCGTCGGGGACGTCGTGACGGACGTCGTCGCCCGCCACCGGGGCCCGCTGGCCTCCGGTACGGACACGACCTCCGTGATCCGGACCCTGCCGGGCGGGGCGGGCGCCAACGTGGCCTGCTGGGCGGCGCATCGGGGGTGCGCGGACGTACGGCTCCTCGGCCGGGTGGGCGCGGAGTCGGTGGCCTGGCACGAACGGGAGCTGATCGCCTGCGGGGTGCGGCCGCGGCTCGTCGTCGACCCGCAGGCGACCACCGGGACGGTGATCTGCCTGGTCGACACGGGTGCCGCGGCCGAGCGGACGTTCCTCACCGACAGCGGCGCGTCCCTGCGGCTCGACCCGGGCGACTGGTCGGACGCGCTCCTGGACGGGGTCGGCCGGCTGCACCTGTCGGGCTACCTGCTGTTCTCGGAGTCCGGGCGCGCGCTGGTGCGCACAGCGTCGGCGGCGGCACGCGCGCGCGGGGTGCCGGTGAGTCTCGATCCGGCGTCGGCGGGCTTCCTGGTGGACCTGGGCGTCGACCGCTTCCTGTCCCTCGTCGAGGGAGTGGACGTGCTGCTGCCGAGCCGCGCCGAGGCCTGTCTGCTGACCGGGCTGCTCGACGGGGCGGGCGCCGCCGCCGCGCTGAGCCGTCTGGTCCCGCTGGTGGTGTCCAAGGAAGGGGCCGACGGTGCGCTGGTGGCCCGTAACGGCACGGTGCTCGTCCGTGTCCCCGCCGCTCCGGCGACTCCCCTGGACACCACGGGCGCCGGCGACGCCTTCACCGGAGCCTTCCTCGCCGCGCTGCTCGGGGGCGCCGATGCGGGGGCCGCGGCGGCCGAGGGGTGCCGGGCGGGGGCACTGGCGGTGGAACGGGTGGGCGGCAGACCCCCCGCGCGGGGCGACGGCGCGGGGGCGACGCCGTACCGCGCCCACGCGGGCTGAGGGCAGCACGCCGGGCGGGCTCCCACCGCCGACGTGCACCACCCCTCCACCCGCTGCCGCCTGCCGGCGGTCACGCCTTCTGCCCGTTGACGCCACCTACCGCCGACGCCTTCTGCCGCCACGCCGGCTACCCGCTCACGCCACTAATCCCTTCGTCCCCACGCCGAGATCATCGGCGCCGTGGCCAGGTCCATGCTCCCGGAGGCCACGTTCGCCAGGTGCCGGTCGATTTCCTCGTCGGTCGCAAGACCCGCTCCGACGAGTTCGCCGCGGATCTGGCGGACCGTCGCGGACTCCAGGACCGCGCAGGCGGGTGAGGTGACGGGGAAGTAGGCGTCGGCCTCGACCCGGCGCAGCCCGGCCTCGCGGAGCAGACGCGGGAGCTTGCGGCCGTAGGAGAGGTCGGCGCCCCGGCCGGCCAGGAGCTTGCGGAAGCCGTGCCGCAAGCGGTTCGCCAGCTGCTGTTCGGGGCCGTGTTCGTCGGGGCAGAGCAGGGGCTGGAGGGCGGGGTCGGCGTCCTCGATCAGGAGCCGTCCGCCCGGTCGCAGCGCCTTGACCATCCATCGCAACGCCCGCTCCCGGTCCGGCACATGGACCAGCACGAGCCGGGCGTGCACCAGGTCGAAGCCCTCCATCGGCGGTTCCTCGGTACCGAGGTCGTGAACGCGTACCTCGACCGGTGGGCGGGCGACGGACGTCAGCCGGGAGGTGTCGATGTCGGTCGCGAGGACCTTGCCCGTCGGACCGACCTTCTTCGCCAGCCAGGACACCACGGAGGTGCCGCCGGCGCCTGCCTCCCAGCAACGCCAGCCGGGTCCGACCCCGAACGCCTCGAAGTGGCGGAGCGTCGTGGCGTCGAAGAGGGCGGCGAAGGCGTCGAAGCGTTCCCCCGCCTCGGGCTGCCGGTTGTCCAGGAGGTACCCGTCGGATCGCGTCATGCGCCGATCATCCCAGTTGTCCCGCTCGCCGGAGGTCGTCGACGCGGCCGGGACGGGGGACGGGTCGGCCCGGCCCGGATGCGGTGGGCGGCTTCGGGACCCGTACCGGGAACGGGCGGGAACCCGTACCGGGAACGGGCGTGAACCCGCAGCGGGAACGGGCGGCCGCCGGTCTCGCGAACGGGCCGGGGTATCCGTCGTCCACAGGCGGGAACAAAGCGCAACCCGCGCTGTCCACAGGCTTACCCTCGGCACACGCGGGCCTGGCAGACTGGCGCGCCAGGTCGCAGGAACGCGGCCCGCGGAGATACACGCAAGGAGACCCAGATGACCATGGCGGGGAATCTGCGGAAGGTCACCGGCCTCGGAAGGGTCGGCGGCCTGCGCAGGGTGGCGCGGCTGGCCAGGCGACGGCCGCGGGTCGACCTGAGTCACCCCGCACGGTCCCCGCTGGGTTCCTCGGTGGTGAACTGCGTGACGTACCGGGACGGTGTCCGAGCCTCGCGCGGCGGCGATCTGGTCGAGACGGTGGAACGGGTGCGCAAGCACGGTCACGGTTTCGTGTGGCTCGGCCTGCACGAGCCGACGAACGACGAGTTCGCGGGCATCGCCGAGCTCTTCGACCTGCATCCGCTGGCTGTCGAGGACGCCGTCGAGGCCCATCAGCGGCCGAAGGTCGAGCGGTACGGGGAGACCTTGTTCGCGGTGTTCAAGACGGTCTGCTACGTCGAGCACGAGGAGCTGACGGATACCAGCGAGGTGGTCAACACCGGCGAGATCATGGTGTTCGTCGGCCGGGATTTCGTGATCACGGTGCGTCACGGCCGGCACGGGTCCCTGGGCCCGCTGCGCGAGGAGCTGGAGTCCGACACGACTCAGCTGACCAAGGGGCCGTCCGCGGTACTGCACGCGATCGCGGACCATGTGGTGGACGACTACCTCAATGTCATCGACTCCGTGCAGGAGGACATCGACAGGGTCGAGACGGACGTCTTCGCGGCGAACGGCGCACGGGCGGATCCGGGTCGCATCTACCAGCTCAAGCGTGAACTGCTCGAGCTGAAGCGGGCGGTGGTGCCGCTCGGTCGTCCTCTCCTGGACCTCGCGGACCGGCCGGTCCGGGTGATCGATCCGGAGATACAGGCCTACTTCCGGGACGTCTCCGACCACCTGCTGCGCGCGACGGAGCAGATCGCCGCCTTCGACGAGCTGCTCAACTCGATCCTTCAGGCGCACCTGGCGCAGGTCACGGTCGCGCAGAACGAGGACATGCGGAAGATCACGGCCTGGGCCGCGGTGATCGCCGTGCCGACGATGGTCTGCGGGGTGTACGGCATGAACTTCGACCACATGCCGGAGTTGCACTGGAGGTTCGGCTACCCCCTGGTCATCAGCGTGATATCCGTCGCCTGCTGGGTCCTGTACCGCGGCTTTCGGCGCAACGGCTGGCTCTGACAACCGCCCCGGCCCCGGCAACCGCTGCCACCGCAGCCAGACCTGTCAGACCTGTCAGGACTGTCAGGACTGTCAGAGCCTTCGGTGCCGGACGGGTCAGGACCGGGCGTAGACGGTCTCGGCCCAGGTGGCGATCTGCTCTTCGGGCAGGTGCCGGGCGAGGTCGGCCTCGCTGATCATGCCCACCAGGCGCTTGTTCTCGATGACGGGCAGCCTGCGGATCCGGTGTTCCTGCATCTCGTGGAGCACCTCGCCGACATCGGCGCCCGCGTCGATCCAGCGCGGTGTGCCCTGGGCCATCTCACCGGCGGTGACCTTGGCGGGGTCGTGCCCCATGGCCACGCAGCCGACGACGATGTCCCGGTCGGTGAGGATCCCGCAGAGCCGCTCGTTCTCGTCGCTGATGGGCAGCGCGCCGACGTTCAGTTCGCGCATCAGCTGGGCGGCGCGGTCGAGGGTCTCGTGGGCGGGGATCCACTGGGCGCCCCGGTGCATGATGTCTGCGGCGGTGGTCATGAGGTACCTCCCGGTGCCGGACGGCCGGCGCGGCGCGGGGAGGGGCACCGCTAGTCCCGGCGCCCTACATTCTTGCCGCGCGGCCTGACACCCGCACCCGGAGCGCGGGACGCCGAGTCCGGCCGGGAGCACGGCGCTCCGCGCGCCCGCACCCGGAGCACGGCAGGCCAAGCCCGGCCCTCCGCACGGCACTCCGCCCCACGGCACCCCAGGGGGTCCGGCGCGGGATCAGCCGCCCCAGGCCGGATGGCGGGGGTCGTCCGCGCGGACGAGCACGTCGGCAGCGGCGGCCGGATCGGTCTCCCGGACGTATCGCTCGAAGGCGGGCAGCGTCCAGTGGTCGGCTTCGGGGGTGCGCCGGCGCAGGGCCGACGGGGAGAGGAGGACGTGGACGGTCAGGTCGAAGGGGAACCAGTGCCGGAGCAGAAAGGGGCCGTGCAGCAGCAGGAAGCCACCGGGCGGGAGCGGGACGTAGGGGCTGCGCGTGGCGCGGTCGCTGACGGGGTCCCGGAGATCGGGCAGGATCCGTCCGTCGCCGCCGGGTTCGAGGGGATCGAACACCTCGCGCCACAGGGCGCCGGTGTCGAACCAGCCGTCGTAGTAGGCGTCCACGTCGTGATGGCCGTACTCCAGGCGGAGGGAGGCGGGGCGCAGGAAGCCGTGCGTGTCCACGACCCGGGAGGGGCGGCCGCGGGTGCGCAGGGCCTCGGCGACCCGCTCGGCGAGGTCTCCGGGACGGGCCGCCGGTGCGCCGTCGAAGGCGATGCGTGGCCAACGGACGCCGTCGTCGGGCTTCAGGTCGAGCAGCCGCTCGGCGAGGAGGTCGCCGAGCCGTTCCCAGGTGATCGCTTCGAGTCGCACACGGCCCATGATGCGTCAGGCGCCGGTCCGGCCGCCCTCGCCCCGGTGCGGCCCGAGCCCGTCGGCCGACCTGCTGCCTGCCGCCTGCCGCCCCGCCCACGGGCCGGCGACCAGGTGCTGACGCGTCCGCCAGGGGGCATGAAGGCCCTATGGCAGTCGCAGCCCTCACCGCTTCCGCGCCCCGCACCGGGCTTCTCGTCGTCCAGCCGGTCCGGCGGAAGCACTGCGCCGGGTGCCGTCGCGGGCCGCTGCCGATGCTGGTCCTGGAGGACGCCGCGCCGCGCTGCCTCGACTGCGCCGATCTCGGGCACCTGGTGTTCCTGCCGCGCGGGGACGCGGCACTGACCCGCAGGTCGCGGGAGGAGAGCGGGCTGTCGGCGGTGGTGGTCCGTTTCAACCGGCGCAAGGGGCGCTACGAACGCCAGGGCGTCCTGGTCGAGGAGGCGGCGCTCACCCGGGCAGAGGAACGGTGCCTGGCGGACGCCGAGGCACGGCAGCGGCGCCGGACCCGGGACGCGCGACGCCGGGCGGCACAGGACGAGCGCTTCGCGGAGAGGTTCGCGGCGGAGATCCTGCGGCTGCTTCCCGGCTGTCCGGGAGACCGGGCGCGCGGGATCGCCGCGCACGCCTCCCTGCGGGGCAGTGGCCGGGTGGGACGCAGCGCCGCCGGGCGGGCGTTGTCCGAGGGAGCCGTGGTCTTCGCGGTCGTGGCGTCCGTACGGCATCTGGACACGCCGTACGACCGGCTGCTGATGAGCGGCGTGCCCCGGCACGAGGCGCGCCGGCGGATCGCGGCGGACGTGGAGGCCCGGATACGGATGTGGCGGGAGCCGGCCGGCGGGACGGACGGGACGGTTCGGTAGCGCGGACGGCAGCCTGGTGGACGTCCGCGCATGTTCCCGCGCGTTCCGGCCGTGGTCACCGATCATGAACGGGATTTCACTTGAGGTGAGGGACGGACCCGGGCAAGATCTCCGCACCGAGGGCGGGAGTTGACGTTGTCATGATCGATGGACCCTATGAGGTGCTCGCGATGGTGGGCGCCGTGACCACGGGGCTGATGGCCGGGGTCTTCTGTGCCTTCTCGGTCCTGGTGATGCGCGGTCTCGCCACGCTGCCGCCCGCGCAGGGCGTCGCGGCGATGAACGCGATCAACTCCACCGCGCTGACACCGGCGTTCATGGTCCTGTTCCTCGGCGCGGCGACGGTGTGCGCGGTGATCGCCGTGGTGACTTTCGTGCTGTGGCCGGACGAAGGGACGCTCCACCTGCTGCTGGGCAGCGCGCTGTACCTGTGCGGCGCGTTCGGGGTGACCGTGGCCGCCAACGTGCCGCGCAACGAGGCCCTCGCGAAGCTGGAACCGGGCACGCCGGAAGCCGTCGCGTACTGGCCGGTCTACCTGCGTCAGTGGACGCGGTGGAACCACGTGCGCGCGGTCGCGTCCGCGGCCTCGGCGGTCGTGTACGTCCTGGCTCTGGCCTGACCGGACAAGGAATGCGGCGGGGCACCGGACCCCCGTTCCGGAAAGCGCTGTCCGCCACTCTGCGTGGGTGGCCGACGCGACGTATCGTGGCCGAAAGAGTGCCGCCCGATGACGCTCGGCCTGTTGTACGCGTACGCGAGGAAGACGCCCATGGCCGATCCCAAGGGATTCATGACGACGCCCCGCGAGGACTGGCCCCGGCGGCCGGTCGAGGAGCGGGTGCGGGACTGGGACGAGGTGTACGTCCCCGGGGCGCTGCTGCCCATCGTCAGCAAGCAGGCCGACCGCTGTATGGACTGCGGCGTCCCGTTCTGCCACGAGGCCTGTCCGCTCGGCAACCTGATCCCCGAGTGGAACGACCTGGTGTCCCGGGAGGACTGGCGGGCGGCGAGCGACCGGCTGCACGCGACGAACAACTTCCCCGAGTTCACCGGCCGGTTGTGCCCGGCTCCGTGCGAGGCCGGGTGCGTCCTCGCCATCAACCAGCCGGCCGTCACCATCAAGAACGTCGAGGCCGCCATCGCCGACCGGGCCTGGGCGGACGGTCTCACGCCGCCGCGCCCCCCGGACCGGCTGTCCGGCAAGACGGTCGCGGTGATCGGTTCCGGGCCCACCGGGCTGGCCGCGGCGCAGCAGTTGACCCGCGCCGGGCACACGGTCGCCGTCTACGAGAAGGACGACCGGATCGGCGGACTGATGCGGTACGGGATCCCCTCCTTCAAGATGGAGAAGCACCACCTGGAGCGACGGATCGAGCAGATGCGGGCCGAGGGCACGAAGTTCCGCACCTCGACCACCGTCGGGCGGGACGTCATGGCTGCGGATCTGCGGGTCCGCCACGACGCCGTGGTGATCGCCACCGGGGCGACCGAGTGGCGTGAACTGCACGTGCCGGGAAGGGAGTTGACCGGCATACAGCAGGCGATGGAGTATCTGCCGCTGGCCAACCGGGTGGGCGAGGGGGATCTGGAGTCGTCCCCGATGTCCGCCGCCGGAAAGCACGTCGTCATCGTCGGCGGCGGCGACACGGGCGCCGACTGTCTGGGCACGGCGGTGCGCGAGGGCGCAGCGTCCGTGACCCAGCTGGACATCTACGCGCAGCCCGGTCCTGAGCGCGACGAGGACACCGACCCCTGGCCGACGTATCCGAAGATCTACCGGCTCTCGGCGGCGCACGAGGAGGCGCGCGATCTGGAGTCCGCGCCGGCGGCGGACGCGGACGCGCGGCTGTTCGCGGCGTCCACGCTCCGCTTCACCGGCGACGCGACCGGGCACGTACGGTCGCTGCACCTCGTCGAGGTCGACGCGCGGCGCAGGCCGGTGGAGGGCACCGCGCGGGCGCTCCCCGCCGACCTCGTGCTGCTGGCCCTCGGCTTCACCGGGCCGGACCGGGAGGACGGGCTCGTCGAACAGCTGGGGCTGACGCTGGAGCCGCGCGGCACGATCGCGCGGGACGGCGACTTCGCGACGAACGTCCCCGGCGTGTTCGCCGCGGGGGACGCGGCGCGCGGGCAGTCGCTGATCGTGTGGGCCATCGCGGAGGGACGGGCGGTGGCGTCGGCCGTCGACCGCCATCTGACGGGGACTTCACGGCTGCCGGCGCCGATCGGCCCGTACGACCGTCCGATGAGCAGCTAGAGGGGGACAGGTCCAGGACGGGGCACCCGCGCACGTGCCGCCCGGGACGGGGCGGGGCCGGATCGTTTCAAGGGCGCCCGATTTCAGCAGCCCTCGATTCAGCGACCCTCGGATGCAACGGCCCTCGTTTCAGCGGCGCTCGTCCGTCCCGGCCAGCTTGCCCGTCGCCAGGGCCACCCGGTTCCAGGTGTTGATCGTGCAGATCAGGGCCAGTACCTGGGCCAGCTCCCGCTCGTCGAAGCGGGCGGCTGCCGCGGCGTAGACGTCGTCCGGGACGCCGCCGTCGGCCACCAGCGTGACGGCCTCCGTGAGAGCCAGGGCCGCCTGCTCCTTCTCGGTGAAGAAGTGGCGGGCCTCGCGCCATACGGCGACCATGTGCAGCCGCTCCTCGCTCTCGCCGGCCTTGCGGGCGTCGCCCGTGTGCATGTGGAGGCAGTAGGCGCAGTGGTTGAGGTGCGAGGCACGGATCTGGATCAGTTCGACGAGCGCCGGGTCGAGGCCCTCGCGGGCGGCGGCGTCGAAGCCGATGAGGGCGCGGAACGCCTTGCCCGCGGTCTTCCCGAAGTCGAGGCGGGACCGTCCGGCCGCCGCCGCTGCCGCCGTCACGCCGATACCCGCGTCGTTCGTCGTCATGCCATTAGCCATGTCCCTCAACCTACGAGCCGGAAAGGCCCCTTGTAGGGTGCATTTCCATGGTGGATTCGTGGGTCAATTCCGCGGAGCGGATCGGCGCCGACCTGCATGTGGAGCTGTCCGGTCCGGGCGGTCGGCGGGCTGCCCTGATCCGGGCGCTGCGCGAGGCCGTGCGGGGTGGCCGCCTGCCTCCGGGCACCCGGCTGCCGCCGTACCGTTCGCTCGCCGCCGACCTCGGCGTCGCCCGCAACACGGTGGCCGACGCGTACGCGGAGCTCGTCGCGGAGGGCTGGCTGACCGCCCGGCAGGGATCGGGGACGCGGGTCGCCGACCGGAGCGAACCCCTGCGGCCGGCGGAACGCACGCCCGTCAAGGCACCGCCACGCGCGCGTGGACCCCGGCACGACCTGCGGCAGGGCACCCCGGACGCGTCGTCGTTCCCGCGCGCGGCCTGGCTGGCCTCCTATCGGCGGGCCCTCCAGCAGGCGCCCAACGAGGTGTTCGGTCCCGGCGACCCGGCCGGCCGCCGGGAGCTGCGGGAGGCCCTCACCGAGTACCTGGCACGCGCGCGTGGCGTGCGCACCGAGCCCGAGCGCATCGTGATCTGTTCGGGCTTCGCCCATGCGCTGCGGCTCCTGTTCGGCCCGGGCAGCGGGCTCCCGCGCGGTCCGCTGGCCGTGGAGGCGTACGGCCTGGGCTTCCACCGGGGGCTGCTGGCGGCGGCGGGCGTGCGGACGACGGCGCTGTCCCTGGACGCGGACGGGGCGCGCGTGGAGCGGCTGGATCGCGAGCGGGCGGTGCTGCTCACCCCCGCGCACCAGTTCCCGACCGGTGGTCCCCTGCACGCGAGCCGCCGGGCGGCCGTGATCGACTGGGCACGCGCGCGTGGCGGGGTCCTCCTCGAGGACGACTACGACGGAGAGTTCCGCTACGACCGCAAGCCCGTCGGCGCCGTCCAGGGGCTCGATCCCGAGCGGGTGATCTACCTCGGCTCGGTCAGCAAGAGTCTGTCGCCCGCGCTGCGTCTGGGCTGGATGGTGCTGCCCGAGCGGTACGTCGACGGCGTCCTCGCGGCCAAGGGTGAGCGGGAGGCCTGGGCGAGCGCCCTGGATCAGCTGAGTCTGGCCGACCTCATCGTGTCCGGGGCTTACGACCGCCATGTACGGCGGATGCGGCAGCGTTACCGCGCTCGCCGGGACCGGCTGGTCGAGGCGCTCTCCGCGCAGGCGCCGCACGTCGAGGTGACCGGGGTCGCGGCCGGTCTGCACGCCGTGCTGCGGCTGCCGCCCGGCACCGAGCGGTCCGCGCTCAAGGCGGCCGCCTGGGAGGGTGTCGCCCTGGACGGCCTGGCGGCCTTCCGGCATCCGGCGACCGACATGGCGCCGGAGGACGGGCTCGTCGTCGGCTACGCGACACCGCCGGAGCACGGCTACGCGACGGCCCTGGACGCGCTGTGCCGGATCCTGCCTCCGCCGGACGGGCGGCGCGGCCCCGACACCGACACCGACACCGACACCGCTCCCGCTCCCGCTCCCGCTCCCGAATGAGACGCGCCGTGGGACGTCCCACGGACGTCCCACGGCGCGCAGGCCCCCGGATGCGGTGGCGGCCTCAGAGCTTGCGGCCCACCGCCCCGTACCCGGGGATCACGCCGTCGTCCTGTCCCGGCACCGGTTCGCCGAGCTCGGGGTGCCACTCGGGCACCACCGCGACGCCGGGTTCGACCAGGTCGAGTCCGTCGAAGAAGCGGGTGAACTCCTCGCGCGACCGCAGGGCGAGGGTGACGCCCGCCGCCTTCAGTTTCGCCGTGGCCGCCGCCGACTCCTCCGGGGAGAAGTCGGCGGTGGCGTGGGTCATCATCAGGTAGCTGCCGGAGGGCAGCGCGGCGAGCAGCCGGTCCACCAGCGCGTGCGCGCCGTCCTCGTCCGGGACGAAGTGCAGCAGCGCGACCAGTGACAGCGCCACCGGCCGGCTGAGGTCCAGGATCTTCCCGGCCCCCGCGATGATGGCGTCCGGGTCACGGACGTCCGCCTGGAGGTACTCCGTGACGCCCTCCGACGTGCTGCGCAGCAGGGCGGCCGCGTGCGCCAGGACGATCGGGTCGTTGTCGCAGTAGACCACCCGGGCGTCCGGCGCGATCCGCTGGGCGACCTGGTGCAGGTTGGGCTCGGTCGGGATGCCCGTGCCGACGTCCAGGAACTGCCGTACGCCGTTCGTGGCGAGCCAGCGGGTGGAGCGGTGCATGAAGGCCCGGTTGACTCGTGCCATCACCGGCACGCGCGGGTCGAGGGCGAGCATCTGCCGGCCCATCGCCTCGTCGACGGGGTAGTTGTCCTTCCCACCGAGGTACCAGTCGTACATCCGTGCGGGGTGGGGCTTGCTGGTGTCGATCTCGACGGCTCCGGTGGGGTCCTGCCCGGTCATGAGGCACTCCGTAAGCATGTGACGCGGATATTTTTCAAGTCAGTACCAAATTAAGGGAGTTGAGTGAAGGCAAGGGCAGATGGGCGAAAGCGGGTGGGGGGTGAGCTGAGCAAGAAGTGCCAGACAGGTCCGTTCAGGACAGCAGGAAGTCCGCCTCCCCCGCCTTGGCTCCCTCGATGAAGGCCGTCATCTCGTCGGAGGTGTAGATCAGCGCCGGTCCGTCGGGGTCGGTGGACTGCCGGACGGCGATCCGGCCGTCGGCGAGCTTCATCGCTTCCAGGCAGTTGCCTCCGTTGCCGCCGCTCCACGGCTTGTGCCAGCCCTCGCTGCCCAGCTCCCGGGCGGGCATGCCGTTGTAGATCCGCTGAGCGCGGACTCTCGGCCTGGACTGGGTCCTGATGTGATTCATTCACAACTCCTTGCGGAGGTCCCGGAGGATCTCCTTCGTGCGATGTGCTGTAGCGGCCTGCGCCGCCATGCGGTCCATGACCTCGAGGTGGGTCGCCACCTCGGTGCGGGCGTCGAGATAGACGGCGCCGGTCAGGTACTCGCTGTAGACCATGTCCGGAAGCTCCGGCATGGCGAATCGGAACAGCACGAAGGGCCCGTACGTGCCCGGATGCGGCCCGTTCTCGAACGGGGCGACCTGCAACGTCACATTGGGCAGCTTCGCGGCCTCGAGCAGGGTGTCGATCTGCGCGCGCATCACCTCCGGGCCGCCGACCGGGCGACGCAGCACCGTCTCGTCCATCACGACCCACAGTCGGGGGGCGTCCTGACGGGTGAGCAGATCCTGGCGTTGTATGCGCAGGTCGACGAGGCGCTCGATGTCCTCCGGGCGGGTCTGGCCGATGGCTCCGGACTTCAGGACACCGCGCGCGTAGTCCTTGGTCTGGAGCAGGCCGGGCACGAAGTGCGGCTCGTACTGACGGATCAGGGCGGCGGCGCCCTCGAGGCTGACGTGCATGGAGAACCAGCCGGGCAGGACGTCGTGGAACCGCTGCCACCAGCCCGGCTTGTTCGCGTCCTCGGCGAGCAGGACGAAGCCCTCGGCCTCCTCCTCGGTGACCCCGTAGGCCTTCAGCAGCAGCTGGAGGTACGGGATCTTGAGGCTGACCTCGGCCATTTCCATACGACGGACCGTGGCGGGCGCGACGCGCAGGACGCGGGCGGCTTCCTCGCGCTTGAGCCCGGCGCGTTCCCGCAGGTCCAGCAGGCGCCGACCGAGAACGACCTGGCCGACCGTCGGCGCGGACCGCGGTTCGCTCACGCTCCACCTCCACGAAGAGCCGGCCGGTCACGCGGGGGGCCGCACGAGCCCCGACCCGGCCGGTCACGAAAAGAATCCCGACAGCCTTACGGCGCCGCTCGAAGATCCATTCGAAGGTCTGTACGCATACGTACGGATCTTCACCGATCCCAATTGGCGCCGTTCAACGTGCTGTTGCGAGCAGTGTGCCACGGCCCCCCACCGCGTCACACAGCACTCTGCATTTTTCAGAGTGACACTTGCCAAGTGTTCACGGCGGGGAGATAGTGGCAAGCGTGATTCCGTCCGCGCCCTTAGGAACAGACGCCGCCGCAGGCCGCCCCCAGGGTCTCGGTGCCAGCGCGGGAGCAGGCCCAGACCAGGCCGCTGCCGAGCGCCGGTTCCGATTCGAACTGGCCGCCCATCCGGGTTCCCCCGCCCAGGCCAGACGCCTGACGAGGGCCCGGCTGACCGGCTGGTCGGTGTGCGAGGACACCTGCGACACCGCCGCACTGGTCATATCCGAGCTGGTCACCAACGCGATCGTGCACACCGCGAGCGACGTCGTCGTCTGCGAGCTGCACGACGGCGACGACCTGGTCCGCATAGCCGTGCGTGACGAGGGTTGCGCGCCGGGTGATCCCCATCCCTCCCCGCAGCGCCCCGAGGAGGAGCACGGGAGGGGACTGCTCCTCGTCGAAGCCCTCTGTCACGCCTGGGGCGCCCAGGAACACGGGCCCGGCCTGCTGGTCTGGGCCGACCTCACCCGCAAGGCCGACGCTCCCCGTGATCCCGCCGAGCCCTGCAACAGCCTGGACACGGCCGCGCCGCACCACGCCGACCTCGGCGAGCTCCTCGACACCCTGGACGAGTTCCACGACAGTCCCGCGCAGCCGCACACCGCTGCGGCCGTGCCCCGCAACGACCTCGGCTGGGGCTCCCGACCGAAGCCGGGACCAGCCGACGGTCCGGCCGACGAGGACGAGCAGGCCGAGCAGTGGTACCGCGCCATGGCCGGCCGGGCCGCCCGCCGACCACACCCCGTGCCGCCGGCCGCGCCCGCCGCCACCTCCGCCAAGCCCGCCCCCGCCCCGGCATCCGCACCCGACGGCCCCACCCCCCGTGTCGCCCCGCAGCGGCACCGCGCTCCCGGCGGCCACGGCGGATACGAAGCTGGCCGCGACGCTCGGCCGGCCGGCCACTCCGCCGCGGCCCTCCCGTTCGAGCACGGCCGCGAGCGGGGAAGGGCATGAGCGCGGTCTCCGGTCGGGCTCCGCTGCTGACCCTCGACACGCTCGTCCGCCTCAAGCGCGGGCCTGGCGGTGCGCACACCCCCGAGCCGCCGCGCCGGCTGGCCGTGCCCGACGGCATGACGGCCCCGCTGGGCTGCGACGCCGTCTCCGTCCCCGCCCGCCTCGGCCCGCTGCTCATGCCGCGCCTGCCGCGCGTGGGCTGCGTCTACGCCGACGAGGCGCGCTGGTGGTGGCTGGTGCCCTCCGACTCCGACTACGCCCTGGAGTGGCCCGCCCCCGCGCACTACGCCACGGGCGCCCTCCTGCCGGACTCCCCGCACGTCCCCGGCCTCATCCACATGCCGGACGGCACGCTTCCGTACACCCCGCCGATCCCCCTCTACCTGGCGCTGTGCCGCCTCACGGGCACGACGCCCACCTGGTCACGGGCGATCAGCGCGTAGCCCGCCGCCCCTCGGCGAGCCGGTCCCGGGGCCGTCCCGGCGCACGCCCGCGCGTCCCGGCTCCCCCGCCCCGCGCCCTGCCCTCGCCCGTCCCGTCCCGCGATAGTGGCCGTGCGTCGACTATCGCGATCGGGGGAGGCCGACGGTGGGAGAGGCAGGCACGGCACAGGAGGCGGGCACAACTCCGGAGGCGGTAAAGGCACGCAAACCGCAGGGTTCCGACGAGCGTGACGTGTCCGAGTCGGAGCGGCTCCTCTTCGGCGGCCCGCTCCGCTACGACATGGGCTGGAACCAGCACCGGGACGCCTTCCTGGAGCTGAACTTCCGCGCCATGGTCACCCGGCTGCCGTCCCTCCTGCGCACCAGCCTCAGGCTGGCCCGGCAGGCCGACCCGAAAGCCGCCCGGATCGTGCTGTCCGCCGAGATCGCCCGGGGCGTGGCGCAGGCGATCGGTCTGCTCGCGATGAACACCGTGCTGGGCCGGCTCATCACCGGCGGGCCGATCGAGGACCGACTGCGCGGTGCCGCCCCCGCCCTGGCCGCCATGGCCGCCGTCCTCCTGGTCGGGGCGCTGCTGCGGGCCGCGTCGACGTACGCCACCGGGCGGCTCGAGCCCAAGGTGGAGCGGGTGGCGACCGAGCTGTATCTGGAGCGGGCGGCCGCCGTCGAACTCGCCGCGATCGAGGACCACGCCTTCCACAAGCTGCTGGACACCGCGCAGTACGGGGCCCGGTCCAGCCGTTACATGATCAGTCACGGCACGCGCGTGGTGAACGCGATGATCTCGCTGGCCGCGTCGGCGGGCGTCCTCACCGTGCTGCACCCGCTCCTGCTGCCGCTCCTGGTGACGATGACGCTGCCGAGCGCCTGGAGCGCCCTGACCAACGCCCGGCGCCGCTACGAGTCCTTCCACACCTGGGTGCAGCACGCGCGCGCGGGTCACCTGATCGCCGGTCTCCTCACCGAGCCCGCGGCCGCGCCCGAGATACGCGTCCACGGCGTCGGCCCCTTCCTGCTGCGGCACTTCCGCGCGATGTCGGAGACGGCCGAGGCGGAGCAGGCCCGGCTGGCCCGGCTCGCGGCCCGCACCGGACTGTTCGCGGCTACCTGGACGGGCCTGGCGACGCTGGCGACGTACGCCACGCTGGGCGGGCTGCTGCTGACCGGGACGATGGCGCTGGCGGTGGCGGGCACGGCCGTGATCGCGATCCGCAGCGGCTCCGCGAGCCTGAACACCCTCGTCCTGGAGGTCAATCAGCTGCACGAGGAGGCCCTGTTCGTGGGCGACCTCCAGCGCCTCTACGTGGAGGCGGCCGAACGGGCGATCCCGGTGGGCGGCACGGCCCTGCCGGACGAGCCGCGCGAGATCCGCTTCGAGAACGTCACGTTCGGCTATCCGGGCGAGTCGACCCGTCCGGCCCTCGACGACATCAGCCTCTCGCTCCCCCTCGGCCGGATCATCGCGCTGGTCGGGGAGAACGGCTCCGGCAAGACGACCCTGGTGAAGCTGCTGGCGGGGCTGTACAAGCCGGACCGGGGGCGGATCCTGTGGGACGACGTGGACGCGGCGGACGCGGACCGGCACGAGCTGGCCGAGCGCATCGCGATGGTGGCGCAGGACTTCAAGCGGTGGCCGTTCACGGCCCGGGTCAACGTCGCGATCGGCCGTTCCGCCGCCCCGCTCACCGAGGAACGGCTGGCCACTTCGGTCGCGGAGGCGGGCGCCCAGGAGGTGGTCGAGGACCTGCCGCGGGGGCTGGACACCCTGCTGGCCCGGCATTTCAGCGGCGGTCACGAGCTGTCCGGCGGCCAGTGGCAGCGGCTCGGCATCGCCCGGGCGGCGTACCGGCGGGGGCGCATCCTGATCGTGGACGAGCCGACGGCGGCCCTGGACGCCCGGGCCGAGCTGGAGGTCTTCGAGAAGATCCGCGCGCTCGCCGACAGCGGCCAGACGGTCGTGCTGATCACCCACCGGCTCGCGTCGGTCCGGCACGCGGATCTGGTGCACGTCCTGGACCAGGGCCGGCTGGTGGAGTCCGGGACCCCGGAGGAGCTGCTGGCGGGCGGCGGCGTCTACGCCGAGCTGTACACGCTGCAGGCCGAGCAGTTCACGGCGCAGGTGCCGGTGCCCGCCCCGTCACAGGCGGGCTGACGCCTCACCGCGCGATGTCACCGCCCCGGACGACCACCAGGAAGGTGTCGGTGGCGAGGTCCATGACGACCTCGGCGGCCAGTCCCTCCATACGCCGTGCCTGCGCGAACTCCTCCGCCGGCCACGAGCCCCGCGGCCCACCCGCGGGAAAGCGCTCGAGCACGGTCCGCCCGTTCACCATCTCGCACCTCCGTTCAGCGTCGTACTTGTAGGAGTTAACGCTCTGGGGAGGTCGAAGGCCTCGGCCGGTTGCGGGACTGAGACGTAGCTGACACGCGTTCAACGCCGAGTGTGAGAATCCGGTCACCTTACGAACATCTCGGACACGCTCCGTGTCAGAACTCGTACTCGTCGTGGTACCGGGCTCGCGCACCGCTCGGCGGCCCCGGCGCCGTCAGGTCCAGGAAGCTCATCGCCGGGCCGCGCCGGTCGAGCTCGCGGTCGAACACACCGAGCAGGTGTGGAGGACCCGGTCACCCTCCCGGAGGAAGCAGCTGCCCCCGGGCCGCTGGGCGAAGCCGCCGGGCTGCCCCACCGTCGCTTCGAAGTCGCCGTTGACGTCGTCGTCGTACGAGGAGTACCAGGGCACCGTCCAGCCCATGCGCGCCTCGCACGGCAAGGGGCTCCGGGGCCGGGGCTACCGGGAGTCGGCGGAGAAGGCGTCATCGCGTCGACGTACGACGGGGTCGTGCCCGCGAGTGAGCCGTGGCGCGCATCTCGTCCCGAACCTGTCGCCGGCCCCGGCGGGCGGGCACCCTGGCGCCACGACACTTCCCGGAGGGAGCCCCGCATGCTCCTCGGCACCTGGAACCTCGAGAACCTGTACCGGCCCGGAGGGCCGTTCGGCCCGAAGGACGAGACCGCCTACGAGGCGAAGCTCGCCGCGCTCGCCGCCGTCGTCACCGCGCTCGACCCGGGCGTGCTCGGCGTCCAGGAGGTCGGGGAGCCCGAGGCGCTGACGGACCTGCTGGAGACGGTGGGCGGCACCTGGCACGCGGCGCTGTCCGCGCACCCCGACGGCCGGGGCATCCGGGTCGGCGTGATCAGCCGTACGCCCCTGGAGGTGCTGGCCGACACGCGCGCGTACCCGGCGGCACTGCGACCCGTCCAGGCGGACGACTCGGGGGCCACCTCCGACGGGTCGGGCCGTGGCTTCCTCGCGGTGGAGACGGTCACGCCGGCCGGGCCGCTGCGGGTGGCGGTGGCCCATCTGAAGTCGAAGCTGCTGTCGTACCCGGGTGATCGTTTCTTCCCGCGCGACGAGGGCGAACGGGCCCGCTACGGCGCCTACGCCCTCTACCGGCGGGCCGCCGAGGCGACGGCGCTGCGCGCCCTGGCCGACGATCTGCTGGCCGGCGACGGCCGCGCGCGGGACGTGGCGGTGCTGGGCGACCTGAACGACGAGGTCCAGGCGGCGACCACGCAGATCCTGCTCGGCCCGCCCGGCTCGGAGATCGGCACCCGCGGGTTCGAGACGCCCGACCGGGGCGACGCGGCCCGCCTGTGGGACGTGGCCCCCCTGATCCCCGCCGAGCGCCGCTGGTCGCGGATCAACTCCGGTCGCCGCGAGCTGATCGACCACGTACTGACGAGCCACCGCCTGGTCCACCGGCTGACGTCGGCGGGCACGGGCACGGGCACGGATGCGGGGCCGGGGTCGCAGGAGGAACCGCGGCTCCCGTCGGTGGGGCTCGATCCGGCGGCACGCAGGAACGCACCGGGGTCGGACCACGCGCCGGTGTGGGTGCGGATCGACTGACGCGCCGGGCAGCGCTACCCGGCCACCGGCACCGGCAGATCCGGCACGGGCGCCCGCAGCCCCACCCGGTCCCGCCCCGCCGCGAGTTCGTCGAGGAGTTCGGCGAGCCGCTCCCGGTGCCGTGCGGTGAGCCGTCCGGTGTCGTCGAGGTGGACGGCGCAGGCGGTGGTCGTGTCGACGAGCCGTTCGAGGACGGCGGCGACCTCGTCCGTGCCCTCCGTGTGCCGGGCGAGGGCGGGCAGTTCGTGGGCGGCGAGGGCGATGGCCGTGCGGGCCTCGGCGAGCGCGCGGTAGGCCTCACGGCGCAGGGCCCAGCGGGCGGCGCGGTCGTCGGAGCCGTCGAGCACATGGGTGAGGTAGACGTCCGCCGCGCGCACGGCGGCGGCGAGCCGGGCGCGCACCTGGCCGCCGCGCCTCCCCGGCATCGGCAGATGCCCGACGATCAGGACGATCCCGCAGGCCAGCAGGGTTTCGACGATGCGGCCTGCGGAGGCCTGGGGCTCTCCACCGACCATCACCAGCGACAGCACGAGGACGGTGACGACGGCCGTCTGGGCGGCGAAGTGCCGGGTCGACACGGGGATGAGCGCCCCGCACAGGGCGACCAGCGCCACCAGCCCCTCCGGCCGGGGCAGCACGGCGGCGAACCCGGCGAAGAGCAGTGCCCCGAGCACGGTCCCCGCGGCCCGGCACAGCACCCGCGACACCAGGGGCCCGAGGTCGGGCTTGACCAGGAAGACGGCCGTGGCGGGCAGCCAGTACCAGTGGGTGTGCCGGCCGTACCACTGGGAGTGGTAAAGGGCTTGCGCGACGGCGGCACTGGCCCCGAAGGAGAGCGCGACCCGCAGCCCGTACTCGCGGCCGCCCGCACCGAACCCGGTGCGCAGCAGGTACCGCACGCCGTGCCGGCGGGCGTGCAGGTCACCGCCGCCGCCCTGGTCGAAGGCGTCGGCGGCGTGCAGCAGGGCGTCGTCGAGGGCGCGCAGCGCGGGGGCGGACCGGGCGGGCGCGGGCAGCGGCCCGGTGTGGGTGTTCTCGCGGACGGCGGCGGCGAGCCGTCGGGGCCCGGCCGAGGCCCGTTCGGACAGGGGCTCCGCGGCCCAGGCGAGGGCGGTCGCGGCCTCGGCGAGGGGCAGGGCGGCGGCGTACTGGGCGTGCAGCCGCCGTTCGGAGGAGGAGCTGGCGTAACGCCGCAGCCGCGGTCCGGCGAGGGCGTCCTGGGCGTGGTCGAGGGACGCGGTGAGCGCGGCGCGCCGGGCGGTGGCGTGCTCGGTCCCCGTCGCGTCGAGCAGGTCCGCGACGGCGTCGTACACGCGGGCCACCGCGTCCCGTTCGCCGTCGAACCGGAAGTCACCGGTCATCGCGCCGGGCGTGGGCAGGGCGAGCCGCAGCGCGAGCAGCCATCCGGCCCCGGCGAGGAAGGCTAGGGCGCGCGCCCACCCGGGCTCCGCGACCGGCATCCCGGCCCCGATCGCCGAGGCGACGAGCAGTTGTGTGCCGCCGCCGGACGCGACGGGCCCGATGGCGCTCATCCCGCCGGCGAGGAGCCCGAGCCCGGTGAGGACGACCGTCAGCGCGACGGCCCCGACATGATCCCCGACGTAGGTCCCGACGAGCAGTCCTCCCGCACCCCCGAGGGCGGGCGCCCCGAGCCGCTGCACGGCGGTCCGCCTGCTGCCGGGCCGGTCGTTGATCCCGGCGAGCATCGCGGCGATGGCGGCGACCACCCCGAGCGAGGTCCGGCCGACGAGGACGGACACGAGCAGCAGCGGCCCGGCGGCCAGCGCCCCCCGCGTGACGGCGCTCCACGGGACGGGCCCGCGCTGGGCGCGCAGGGCGTGGGCGAGCCAGGGCGGAAGAGCGGCGAGCGGACGGAATGCGCGAGCGGGAAGGTGCGGGCGCGGGGACACGGAGCTCCTGTCGGGCGAGGGCGGGGGTGTGCCTTCGGGCGACGGCGGCCGGGGCTGGTCAGCTGTGAGCTGTGGTGTCCACGGTACGGGGCGGTTCTGCAGAGGTGGGGGCGGTTTCGTTTCGGCGAGGTGACGCCTGGCCCGAATCCCGCGTTCTTTATGAACGCAAGGCCGGAAACGGGAGCGGGGCCGGGGGCGTAGCCTGCCCCCGGCCCCTGTGGAGCCACCCATGTCGCACACCGGCGCACTTGAGGACCCAGGTCAGTCGTGATGTCGTCGCGTCCTGCCTTTGGACCACCGCGCATCGAGCTGCGCGGGCCGGACTTGAACCGGCAATTCGACGTCCGGGGGCCTGGGCCCGGTCGCTCCGGCGATCGGCGGCGAATGCTGAGTCTGGAGCAAGAGTCTGAGATTCATCGCGATCCGTCCCTGAATTGCTCGGCGGGTACGGTTCGCTCGTCACGACAAGCTTCAGCTTCAGCTTGCGCTCCTCGCGCACCCCGGTCACGAAGGACCGGGGAGTCTCGAAGGCTACCCGAACAGATAGCCGAACACGGCGTCACCGACCCGCTGGTCGACGACGTCGGAGCCGTTCGCCTCCTCCCGGGCGAACTTCACCGCCTGCTGCACCTTCTCCAGGCGCGCCAGGAGTTCGTTGACCCGGCGGGCGGGCAGGGCTCCCGAGAACTTCACGGTCGTCCAGTAACCGACCGGCACGTCCTCGTAGTACACCTCGACCTGCGCCGGGTGCTTGTCTGTCGCCTCCGCCTTCACGTGGTTGCGCGGCACCTTCTTGGTGCGCAGCGTCCGTACCGGCTCGGTCTTCCACGCGTCGGTGGACGGGTCCTGCGCCCAGGACTCGGAGGCGTCGAGCACGGGCAGCCTGCGCACGAAGGCGGTCAGGTCGACGAGCTGCTTCTCGAGGAAGAGCAGGTAGGACACCGGTACCTCGGCGACGAGCACCCGGCCGTCGACCTTCACGTCGGCGCGGGCGGTGCAGTTGGCCCAGTCCTTCGTGGCGGTCACGTCGAACAGCCGGGTCAGCGTGGCCGCGGTCTCCCGCAGCACGTCCTCGGCCTTCACCTGCACCCGCGTCGACTCGGGCGGCAGCTGCTCGCCCTCCTCGTCCTTGGGCTGGTAGGTCCGCGAGATACCGGCCAGCAGCGCGGGCTTCTGGAGTCCGTGCTGGGCCGTGCTCAGGTCCTGGTGGGCCTTGGACTTGATGCCCTTCTCGACTGCGATGATCTGATTGAGTTTCGCCACGACGACGGTAGCGGCTCCGACACGATCACCCCAAAGGGTTATTGACCGAAGGGCACGAGAGGGTTCGCGATCAGCAGTCCCACACGTTCCGGTGACGGTGACGGGTCGCCGGGTGATCCAGTTCCTCGGCCGCGAAGAGCAGCCCGCCCGTCGGGGCGGCGCGGAGCCGGTTGCGGGCGGTCGAGCGGAACACGGTCAGCGCGGCACGCGCACGGGACTCGTACGGGCCGTCGATCCGCGCGTTCAGGGACCGGGGAAAGGTGGAGGAGCGGAACGCGCGCACCAGCGGAACGGGTGTCGGTCGTCGCCGCTCACGCCGCGCCCGGGTCAGCTCCCTTCGGCTGTACCGCAGTTCACCGAGACGGTGGCCGGTGATCCAGCCCCGGCGCTGCGACGGCCGGACGTCGGGCCGGACGCGGTGCCGCGGACGGACGTGATGGACGGTACGGGACATCGCAGACCTCCGTGGCCCGCCGGAATCTCCGGCGAGGCACTGAGAAGTCCGCCGCCGTGAATCGGCCCAGCTGCCTGCTCCGCATGGGCAGCAGCGTGGCGAGTGCGACTCGGGATTGTCCAACGGATATCGGCCGCACGGCGATTGTCAGTGGGGCGCGCTTCAATGGAGATGTCGTGACAGAGCGTCACGACCGGAGTGCGGGGGGGGAGCATGCCTTGGTGAGGTACGGGGAGGACGGCCGGCAGTACGTGTCGCTGGCCGGACTGCGGCTGCGGGGGTGGACGGGCCCGCTGGTGCACCGGCTGCTCGGGCCGCCGGACCGGCTCGGCATCGATCCCCGCGCGCGGGCCGCACCGCAGCAACGCCTCTACCGCGTCGAGCGGGTCGAAGCGGCCGAGCGCAGCGAGGAGTTCCGGACAGCGTGCGCCCCACGGATACGCGGCCCCGAGGAGCCCCCGTGATCCACGGCCCCGCCGCCCCGGCAAGTCCCCGTGATCCACAGCCCCGCCGCCCCGGCAAGTCCCCGTGATCCACAGCCCCGCCGCCCCGGCAAGTCCCCGTGATCCACAGCCCCGCCGCCCCGGCAAGTCCCCATGATCCACGGCCCGCCGTCCCGGGAGTCCCGCCGCCCGGCTACCCGGCCCCCCACGCCCTCCGCTTCGGCACCGGCTTCGCGAAACTCCCCGCCCGGCTGGTCGTCAGCCCCAGCCCGACCAGCCCCTCGGCCAGCTTCACCGCCGCTCCCACCCCGTCGACGACCGGAAGGCCCAGCTTGTCCCCCACCATCCGCTCCAGTCCCGTCATCCCGGCACACCCCAGGACCAGCACCTCGGCCCCCGCCGCCCGGACCCGCTCGGCGGCCGCCAGAAAGGCCGCCTCGGCGCGGTCGCGGTCGCCCAGATCGAGGACGCCGAGCCCGGTGCCCACGACGGCGGCGCAGTTGCGGCCCACCCCGGCCAGCTCCAGGCTGTCCTCGATCTGGCCGCAGGACCGCTCCAGCGTGGTCACGACCCCGTACCGGCGCCCCAGCAGACACGCCAGATGCGCCGCGGCCTCGGTGATGTCGACGACGGGCACGTCCACCAACTCCCTTACGCCCTCCCGCCCGTGCTCACCGAAGCCGGCCATGACTACGGCGTCGTAGAGCGCCCCGTCGTAGGTCCGCAGCGCGTCCATGACCGCCGCGGCTGAGAGGAAGCTGTCGAGCCAGCCCTCCGCCGACTCGGGCCCCCAGGCGGGGGTCAGTCCGGTCACGGTGGTGCCCGGACCTGCCGCGGCCCGGGCTCCTCGCACGATCTCCTCGGTCATCTCCTGCGTGGTGTTGCAGTTGGTGACGACGATCCGTACGTTCCGCACGCTCCTCAGACCTCCACGGGCTTCTCGGCGACGACCGCGGACCCGGCGGCCCGCTCGGCTCGGCACAGCAGCACGTACAGTCCGGCACCCAGGGCCGTCCCGATGAACCAGGAGTACGGCGCCACATCGCTGAAGGTCTTCACCAGCGCGAGCACCGCCGCGACCGCCGCGGAGGGGAGGAACGCCCACAGCGCCTTCGGGTTGACGCCCCCGCGGTAGTAGTAGCGGGAGCCGGGGGTGGCGTCGAACAGCTCGTTCACGTCGACGCGACCGCGCTTGACCCAGTAGTAGTCGACCATGATCACGCCGAACAGCGGACCGAGGAAGGCGCCGAGGCCGCCGAGGAAGTAGTTGACGACCGTGGGGTTGGAGAACAGGTTCCACGGGGTGACCACGAGCGCCGCGACCGTGCTGATCATGCCGCCGACCTTGAAGGTGATCTTCTGCGGCCAGACGTTGGCGAGGTCGTACGCCGGCGACACGAAGTTGGCGACGATGTTGACGCCCATGGTGGCGATGGCGAAGGTGAGTGCGCCCAGGACGAGCACCCAGGTGTTGCCGACCTTCGCGACCAGCTCCGCCGGGTCGGTGATGGCCTCGCCGAACACCTCGAGCGAGCCTGCGGTGACGATCACGGAGACGACGACGAAGGCCGTCGAGTTGAGGGGCAGCCCCCAGAAGTTGCCGCGGCGGACCGTCCGGTAGTCGGGCGCGAAGCGGGAGAAGTCGCAGAAGTTCAGCATCAGCGTGCCGTAGGTGGCGAGGATCAGACCGATCGCGCCGAACCACTGCCGCCACTGCTCCCCCACGGAGACCGGGTGCGGGGTGGAGGTGAGCGAGATGGTCCAGCCCGCCTTGGACAGCACCCACAGCGCCAGCGCGATCATCACCAGCCAGATCGCCGGGCCGCAGAAGTCCTGGAACTTGCGTACGGACTCCATGCCCTGGCTGATGATCATCGCCTGGACCAGCCAGAGGGACACGAAGGACAGCCAGCCCAGCGCGTCGAGGCCGAGGAAGGAGTTGTGCGTCCAGGACTCCAGGCCCGGCCAGGCCGCCAGCAGCATCACATTGACGGCGACGGAGGCGAGGTAGGTCTGGATGCCGTACCACATGATGGCGATCACGGCCCGGATGAGGGCCGGGATGTTGGCGCCCCAGACGCCGAAGCTGATGCGGCTGACCACCGGGAAGGGCACCCCGTGGCGCTGGCCGATCCGGCCCATCCAGTTCATGCCGACGTAGATGAGCACGAAGCCGACGAGGAGGGACGTGAAGATCTGCCACACGTTCATCCCGAGGACCAGCAGTCCTGCGGCGAAGGTGTAGTTGCCGAGGTTGTGGACGTCCGACATCCACATGGCGAAGAGGTCGAATACCTTCCAGTTCCGCTTCTCGGCGGGTGCGAGGTCTTCGTTGGTGAGCCGGGGGTCGGGGACGAACGCTGGTGCGCCGGTGGCTTCGGCGCTGTCGGCGAGGGACACGGGGCCTCCATGGGCAAGGGGACGGAGGAGGACTGCTGACCGGACCGTTTGGTATACCAAACTGCGGACATGGTCCCGCCTTCAAGCGTTCTGACCGATGTCCGTCCCGTTACGGCTCCGTAAAAGCCCCCTCCCATCGGCGAGGATGGGCCCATGACGAAGATCGAACCCCTCGGAGCGGTGCGCGAGCGCGTCCTGGGGTCCCTGCGGCAGGAGATCATCGCCGGCAGGCTGCGTCCCGGAGACCGGCTCGTCGAGCGCGAGCTGGCCGACCGGTTCGGCGTCTCCAGGGTCCCGGTCCGGGAAGCCATCCGGGCACTCGTCGCCGAGGGCTTCGTCCTGTTCGAGACCCCGCGCCGGACGGTCGTACGGCCACTGAGCCCCACCGACGTGAAGGAACTCTTCGAGCTGCGCGAGGCGTTGGAGGTGTACGCGGCCGGACTGGCCGCCACCCGGGCCACCCCGGAGGACCTCGCGCAACTACGCGAACTCCTGACGAACGCGGCGAGCGCCACCGACGCCGGGGACGCCGAGGCGATCACCGACATCAACACCCGGTTCCACGACCGGCTCCTCGCCATGGCCGGCAACACCCTGTTGATCTCGGTCATGGAACCGGTCGCCGGCCGCCTGCAATGGCTCACCCGACGCAACGAGGAATGGCCCCAACTCCTCACCGAACACCAGGACCTGTACGACGCCATCGCCTCCGGCGACCCGGCCCGCGCCCGCGCCCACGCCCTGAACCACGTACAGGCCAACTACCGCTCAACGGTCCGGCACCTGTTCGGGGAAACGCACCTTCCCCAGGCACCGCCCTCCCCCGATCACGCTCCGCCTAGAATCCCCTGACCCTTCGGACAGGTACCCGAAGGCGCGCACACGGCGAACGGGACGGGGAGAACGACCATGGTGAGCAGACGCGGACTGCTGAGCGGAGCCGCACTCGTGGGGGCGGGCGCGGTGACCGGCGTACTCGGCGCCGCCGGGAACGCGACCGCCGACGCCCCCCTGGACACGCCGTTCACACCGATCGCCGCACCCCATCTCGCCCAGGCCGAGCAGATGGTCCAGTACCAGCGCCTCCTGGCGGCCGGCTACCTGCCCGCCGGCCTCGCCGGACACTGGCCACTGGACGGCTCCGGCGCCGACCGTTGCGGCCACGACCACCCCGTGACCCTCGGCGCCGGCGCGAGCTGGACCACCCTGCGGGCCGGCGGCGAACTGACCCTGGACGCGGCCTACGCCGCCACGGCCTCCGTGCTCGACACCACGGCCCCGTTCACCGTCTCCGCCTGGGTACGCCTCGCGGACGACGCCCCCCTGACCAACATGTACACGGCAGTCAGCCAGGACGGCACCGGCTGCAGCCGCTTCCTGCTCCAGTACGACGACACCGCCGGCGCCTGGGCGTTCAAGGTGCGCGCCGAGGACCAGAGCACCAAGATCTCCGCCCTCGCCACCACCGCCCCCGTCCCGGGCAAATGGACCCACCTGACCGGAGTGTGGGACGGCACCCGAGTCCACCTGTACGTGAACGGCATACCGGAGGGAACCGCCGACGCCACCCTGTCCTGGGCCGCCCCCCAGGGCTTCAACATAGGCCGGGCCCGCTGGAACGGCGCCTACGTGAACCACCTCAAGGGCTCCGTCGACGAGGTGCGCGCCTACGGCCGCGCCCTGAGCGCCGACGAGATCTCCCTGATCAGCGGCCGCACGGCCCGCCTCAACAACGTCTACCTGATCGGCTCCCCATCGACCGTCACCTGGGGCACACCCGACGACCTGCCGAGCTGGATCGCCCGGGCCCGCTGCTCGTCCTTCGTCACCTGGGTGCTGAAACACACCTACGGATGGGCCACCGACGCCTATTTCACCCAGTACTTCCAGGACCGCATCCCCGAGGCCGCCGACTACCGCCAGGCCTTCGCGAACGGCACCGCGGGCCCCCGCTTCCAGCAGATCCGCAAGGTCGCCGACCTCCGGCCCGGCGATCTGATCGCGGTGGACTACAACGGCCAGGTCGAGGACAACACCGGCCACATCGTCATGGTCCGCGAGGTCAAGGGCGTCTTCAGCGGGGTCGCCGACTTCACCGGCGAGACCCAGTACGCAGTCGAGGTCGTCGACTGCACGGCCGAGCCACACGGCGTGTACGCGCTGACCAACTACCCCAGGTATCCCGACACCCGCATGGTCGGCCTCCTCGCGGAGGAGCAGTTCGAGGGCGTCGGCATCGGCCACATGATGTTCTACGCCTCCAGCACCACCGGAGAGTTCTCCCGCTACCGCTGGAGCGTCAACACCGCCAAGGACAAGGCCTACCCCGTCGCGTCACGACCGGTCACCGCGGCACGCCTCGTCTGACCGGAGCTCACGGCAGCCCCGCCGCCCCCGCGGCCGTGCGCAGCACATCGCGCAGCATCCCTGGGGTGAGCCGGCCGGTGAAGGTGTTGCGCTGACTGACGTGAAAGCACCCGAAGACATCGAGGCCGCCGACACCGCCCGGACGGTCAGCACCTTCCGGGCCGCCAACACCGCCCGGGCGGTCAGCACCTTCCGGGCCGTCGAGCGTCACCCGGGTCCCGTGAGCGAAGGGGGGCCGCGGTCGGGGCACGGTCCAGCCCGCCTCGGCGAACGCGGGCAGCGCGGCCTGCCAACCGAAGGCGCCGAGCACCACGACCGCGCGCAACGTGGGCCGCAGCAGCCTCAGCTCCTGCACGAGCCAGGGTCGGCAGGTATCCCGCTCCATCGGGGTGGGCTTGTTGGCGGGCGGCGCGCAGTGCACCGGCGATGTGATCCGCACGCCGTACAGCTTCAGCCCGTCGTCGACGGACACGGCGGTGGGCTGCGACGCCAGCCCCACGTCATACAACGCCCGATACAGCACGTCGCCGGAACGGTCACCGGTGAACATCCGCCCCGTACGGTTCCCGCCGTGCGCGGCCGGGGCCAGCCCGACGATCAGCAGCCGGGCGTCCGACGGGCCGAAGCCGGGTACGGGCCGACCCCAGTACGTCCAGTCCGCGAAGGCCGCCCGCTTGGTACGGGCCACCTCCTCACGCCAGTCCACCAACCGAGGACACGCCCGACAGCCCCCGACCCGCCGGTCGAGCATGACCAGTGCGGAGGCGGAGGCTGCGGAGTCGGGGTCGGGGTCGGGGTCGGGGTCGGAGGAGCCTGCGGAAGCGGAGGGAGAGGAAGGGGAGGGAGAGGAGTCGGGCGGTGAGGCGAGGGAGGTCGCGGAGTCGGAGGGGGCCTTGGAGGCGTCCATCCCTCCACGGTAAGACCGCGCCGGGGGATTCGAACCGACTGGGGCCGGAGGGGTGGGGACT